>JALULR010000278.1:1913-4987 GCA_027056155.1 DHVE2 group archaeon | reverse complement strand
ATTTTTGCATATCCCCTGCGTGAAGTACGTAAAAAAGGAGAGCTCACTGTGCGGAAGAATAATAGAGAGTCTAAAACATACCTGATAGATGTGCTGTATTATACACTCACATAGTCAGTAAAAGAGAAAGAAGATGAAAAAAGTAGATTATCGGTGGAAAATAAAAAAGAGAAAAAAGCGAAGGATGATAAAGAGAGAGCACACAGCAATGGGCTCTGGTGTATAGATTACACAATGCACTATGATACTGTTTCGCCACTGCGAGTAATTGATGACCATTCCAGATTTATAGTAGAGTTTAATCTTATGAAAACATCCAATGTGAAAGATACTCTTGCTGCATATTAAACCAAGCGTTTCAGAAGTATGGAGTGCCACGAGAACTAATAACAGACCACGGCACGCAGTTTTTATACATTCTGCCTACAAAACGGAATAAAGCACACACTGGAGAGAGCGTGGTACTCAGAGACCGTATCCGAGAATTAATTATTCTCCCGTAAATCTGTTATGCGCATTTCTTAATAAATAGTTAGCGCACCGGGGTGAGTTCACAACTATTCATTAATACATTTTGCCAATCAGTACTACCAGTTTGTTGCTCACAGGTGCTGAAAGTGTTTAATATCAACCTTTCATCTTCATCTCTTAGCATATGTGACATATGTCAGGGTATAAACAAAAGCGAGCTATGTTACGATACACTTAAATAAAAAGAGATTTTATCTTTAATTTAAAGGTGATGTTATGGCTGGTGGGTTAAAGGCGGAAATCTCCCTTTATGGGGAGCATGGAAAATATATGAAAAGGAAGATATCAAAGAGCGCGCGTAATAAAGTGGTTTTTGCAATAGCAATTGCAGCGGTCATGTTGGTAAGTGCACTTTACATGGGCGCTATGCTAGGGAAGTCCAGTGGCGATGTGATGGTTCCCCTTAATTCTTCGTATCGGGGAGACCTTATCAAAGATGCAACATTTTTGAAAGACACAAATCCAAATAAGAAGATATACATAACGATAGCGCTAAAATGGAGAAACGACCCTGCGCTAAGCGAATTTTTGAAGAAGGTAAATAACAGAAACTCGCCGTATTACCACAAGTTCATGAGCTACAATGAATTTAAGAGCAGCTTTGCGCCACCTAATAGTGTATACAATGATATTATCACATGGATTAAAGAGAATGGAGTACATATAGAAAAGATATATTCATTGCACAACTCGATAACGATATACGACACGGTGGGCAACATATCGCGGCTACTCAACACAGAGTTTGGCGATTATGCGACGGCGGGAAGCATGCACCTGAAAAAGAGGTTCTTTGCAGCGATGAGCGCACCTGAGATTCCGGCGAAGTTTGTACCGTACATTCTCGCTATTGACGGGTTAGATAATGCAACTAGGTATCATTTAAATTATTATAAATCCTCATCTGGAACGGATTTCCTTACTGGAGCAGATGTTGCTAAAATGTATCATGTATTCGAGTTATACAACGACTCGGCAAATGGAGCGGCAAGCAGCAAGCACATATTTGCTACGGGCTTGCGTGTTGCCACGGTGCTCTGGGAAGGTGCAAATTCAACTACCAATAGTCAATATGCTCCCTTCGATCCGAATGCTGTTGGATATTATTACGGGCATGCAATACCCACATGGATTCACAATTTAGGTGTGAATTCTACGGTGCATTGGCATGGGACCTCTGGAACTGTGGCTCCAGGTAGCAACACCGATAAAGGAGTATCTGGTGAGAATGAACTGGATCTTGAAATGGTAGGCACGCTTGCGCCGGGAGTGGATGCATACTGCGTGTATGGGCCTGGTGATACCAGTCACCCCGGAGCTCCTGGTGAGAATAATTTTCCAGATAATGAGTATGATTATATTGCAGGGACCCTTGCTTCTGATACTTCCACTACTCTTGTGGCAGTGAGCAACTCGTGGGGCGATGGCGATTATGCAGAGTCCTCGGACACAATGAACGATGTAAAGGCACTAAATGCCATGGGAGTTACAGTCCTAGCTAGCAGCGGAGATGATGGCGACACAGATTCTCCAAGCGAGCCATCTATAGCCTCACTGAGTCAGTACGGATTTATTGCAGTTGGTGGTACAACGCCAATTCCAAATGGCGTAGACCATACAACATTAGATGATTACGCCACCATGGGCTATAACACAAATATTGCAAATCCAAGAAACGATGAGCATGTCTGGTACGATGATGGCTCAGGAGCGGGTGGAAATGGACCAGGAGGCACTAGCGATGACTGGGGCACTCAGAGTGGAGTAAGCACTACCTATTCTGAACCATGGTTCCAGAAAGATTACGTAGATTCGGTTATTGGCACCACAGGGAAGCATGGGCGTGCTACGGCGGACGTGGCCGCAATGGCCGAAAACGCACTTGTGTACTTTAGCGATGGAAGTGGAAATAATAATTGGTACGGTGAGGGTGGCACCTCAGTAGCCTGTCCGGTTGTAGCAGGAATGGTTGCAGAGATGGCTGCCTATGTTGGAGTTATCTATGGTGTATCAAACCATGGGTTTGGGTATTTCTTGCCCACGCTGTACCAGCTTGGCAACGATTTCTACAATAACAACAAATATTCTTCCTCACCTCCTTTCTTCGATGTTACAGAGACCCCAAGCGGATACCATAATGGCGAGAGTGTATACGATGCCCGCACAGGCTGGGACCTAGCGAGCGGGTGGGGAGTGCCAAATGCGTGGGAAGTCATACATGATATAGGATTCTCGCTAAGCGCATCCACAAGCTCGGCAACAGTAACCGCCGGACAAACTGCCGCATACAACATAGATGTATCTTTCCCGTATATGTGGACATGCGAAGTGGGGCATTTTGAGGTAAGCGGACTGCCCACAGGAGCAAGCGCAAGCACATCCGCGAGCTATGTACTACCTGCAGGCAATGGCACTGCTGCGAGTTTTACACTTAACGTGGCAACTTCAACATCTACGCCAGCAGGCACGTACAATTTGAATCTTACAGCGTACACGTATAACCACACAAATGGACACTGGGGCAATCTTACGAACTATGTTAT
>JALULR010000278.1:0-1903 GCA_027056155.1 DHVE2 group archaeon | reverse complement strand
GATTTAACAATAACTTCGATATCGACCTCTGCGGGCACTGTCGATGAAGGGCAGCATGTAACTATCTCCGCAACTGTGAAAAACGTGGGCAATGAGGCTGCTGATAATGTGTATGTGGGATTTTATTATGACACTGTGGATTCCTCGCACCTAATTCAAAAGGTAAGTGCAGGTAACATAGGTGTAGGAAACTCTGAGTATGTGCAAACTACATGGGATACCACTGGCCATGCTGGCATACATACAGTAATTGCCTATGCAGACCCTGATAATTCAATATCGGAAACGAACGAGGACAACAATTCTGCTAGCACAAGCGTGACTGTAAACGGGTACGGAGTAAGAATTAGCGCAGATTCCTCTAGCAAGAGCGTGCAGCCCGGCGGTAGTGTAGATTACACAATCACTGTGGAAAACACAGGCACTGTGCAAGATACATATGACCTAAGTACCTCATCTCCGTCTGGAGGGTGGAGTGCTACTCTCTCTTCGAATAAAGTAACGGTTAATGCAGGAGCTAGCACGACGGTCACTCTAACTGTAAGTGCGCCGTCTAGCGCGAGCAACGGTGACTCTCAAGATGTTACGGTAACGGCGGTTAGCGAGGGAAATTCAAGCAAGAGCGATAGCGTAACTACTACAACTACGGTATCAACAATGTCCATAACATCAATAAAAATATACTCTCACCTAGATGCGGTGATTAATTATACCACCAACGAAGCGCTTAAAACTTACATTGAATATGGAATTGGGCCAAATCACATGGACATGGAAACTCCGGAAGAATCGGCGGCTAGCACGCAGCACGAGGTAGCAATTGATAATTTAACTCCCGAGATAACTTACTATTTCAAGATATACATGACCGATGGCACAAATAGCGGGTGGAGCGGAATTTATAATTTTACCTTATCCGGGACGAATGATTTTGAGACTACTGATAATCCCAATGCACTATACAACTGGCAGGTGAGTGCATGGAATAGCTCTACAAATGCAGCTGCTAACTCAATCTGGCAATGGGGACAGCCTACAGCTGGTCCAAGTAGTGCACATTCAGGAAGTGATGTTGTTGCTACCAATTTAGGTGGTTACTATGGTGTTGATGACCATGTGGACGCTCTACTCACTCCTTGGATTGACCTAACCAACGCAAGTTGGGCAACGCTCTCCTTCTATGCATGGTATGATTTAGAGGACACCTATGACGGTCTGTTAATAGCCTATCAAAATGATTCTTCTAATAGCTGGTATGTGTTGGATTATAATAACAATGCCAGTCAGTATGATGGGCAGATTTCAAGTAGCTATGGAAGTGCGATAGGTGGATTCTACGCGTTCACGGGCTCCACAAGCGGTTGGGAGCTTAAAACATTTAACACAAGTACCATAAACGATGTGCATCAGGATAGGTACATTCTAGGCCACAAAGTTCGCTTTATATTCTACTTTGCAAGTGACGACGATACCCATGATCACTATGGCTTCTATTTCGACGACATACAGGTAAAAGCGGGCATACCTCAGTATCATATATATGGCTATGTGAAGGATTCCAGCGGAAACCCGGTAAGCGGTGCTACAGTATGGGTCAACGATACCACCCTTGGCATATCTTACAAAGTTACCACAGATTCCTCGGGACGTTACGATGTCTATACGTACAACGGCATAAATGGAGATAACATCAATGTTAAAGCTGCTAGCGCGGAGGGCACGGGCACTAATTCAGGCTCTTTATCCAGCTCAGTAGAGATAGACATAACTTACAGTGCTGTCCCCGAGCTCTCTTGGTTTGCTCCAGTAATACTATTTGCCCTCGCTGCGATTTTCCTCAGACGAAGAAAAGCTTAAATTTTGCATATTTTTTATTTTTAGTTTTATTTTCATTTTAAATAAG
>JALULR010000277.1 GCA_027056155.1 DHVE2 group archaeon | reverse complement strand
GGGTTCTTGGTCCGTTGTTGGGTGCGTACATTGTCATGGTATTCGGGCTTGCAAATATGATGCTGATTGCAACAATACCCGTGGCAGTTAGCTTGGTAATTCTCATACTTAAAACTAAAAACGACCGCGGTTATGAAGACGGTAGAAAAATTAATTAGTGCCATGGCGATAGTGTTGTATGAAATACAGCATGGCTTCGAAATGCATTTACAATCGCGGAGGAATGTGCTATTTTCTCGTTTCGGACCCGCACCCTTGTACGCTATGTGTCAATTTTGTTTCGGCAGATTCTCGCTTGAAAAAAGAGGTGGGCTCTACTAAGCCGCTTATTACCTTTTACGACTTGATTCTAAGCGACCCGCGGTACCGTGCCATGTTTCCTCGCAAGGGCACAGAGATACAGATGAGCATATTAGAGCCAGGGCGCTACAAACTGCCAGACGATGAGCACGAGCACGAGTAAGCTTACAAACAGTGCTATTTGCTCTGCATTTTTATCTACATTTTTTAGTTTGAGCCGCTCTCCGATTGCAGTAAGTGCATCTTTGAATAGGTATCCACCGTCTAGCGGCACTGCAGGAAGCAAGTTTGTTAGTCCGAGCATCAAATTAAGCCAGAAAATCCAGTAAAGCGAGTTTACGAGAATCCAGTATCCGGAGAATGGCACGGTGAATATATTGTAATATTCGCTTGGAAATGGCATGAGATGTAAAAACGGTAATGCAATTAATGTCATGGTAGCATGAAATACGCCATCTGGCGAGTTTGCGTGAGCATACGGATTGCCTATAACGTTTTTTAGGTAGTTGGGGTCACCAACGCTCACGCCGAGATACACAGCGCCCACACCAAGAAAGCCTTTGCCCTTGTAGTAATCTCTGTTTAGCTCCGGCGAGTACTTCTCATAGTATTCGTATTTGTCGCTCATGCTCACCGTCACGTTTTTCTTGCTCATATTTTGGTCTAAGAGCACTATATTCACTTTCTCTCCTGATTTTGTGGCGTTAAGCGCATTGAAAAAATCGTGATTATTTCTAATTATCTTTCCGTCAATGCTGTAAAAAATCCACCCGGGCTTTATGCCCGCTTTATACGCAGGATATCCTTTGATAGTGCTCATCACCACTACGCCGCTAACAGCAGATACATTTTTCAAGCCTCCTCGATATACGATTATATTAACCTTCTCACCGGGCAGCGGTGCGGATATGTTGAAGAAATCATTAACAGTGTGTATCTCTGTGCCGTTTATTGAAGTGATAATGTCTCCTAGCTGCAAACTGCTCTGATTCACGCCACCCACGCCCGCAACATACACGCCTGAATGAGAAGGCGCCACAGCAACCATGGAGGCAGAGAACAAAACTAGAAACAATAGTGCGAGTACTATATTGGTGGTAGGTCCAGCAGCAAACACGTGCATTCTTTTAATTCTCTTTGTATTCATAAGCTCCTCGTCATCAGGCTCCACAAATGCTCCGATGGGCACAATAAACAGCAGTATGCCGAGCGATATTATTTTCATGCGGTGAAATGCAACTAAAAACCCGTGTGATAGCTCGTGAAATACGATTGCCACTATTAATCCCAGTATGCCATACCATATTGGTATAATTGGATTTATGCCGGGTATGCCAAGTGCTTCTACGGGAGATGGTGCTTTGCTAGCAGGCAACCCCATAACGAGGTACGCTTGCCAAATCAACATTGCAAATACCAGAACCATGATGAAAAATGATAAAAATATGCCCAAGTACCCATAGGCTTCCCACGCTTTATGCTTTCCTACCCTTTCAATCCATTCTTTGCCTCGAGATGTTTTTAGCATTATTGCAGGGCCAAATAAAGCTACATTACCTTCTTTTTTGACCACGCCTTTTTTGTATAGTACATAAACTAAAATTATCCATGCAAATATAACGATGAGCGCAATAGCCCAGTTAAGCCAATCATTCATAGGCGGTAGATTGCATATACATTAAAAGCGTTTTCCGTTTTAAGCGAGAAAGAAAAAGAATTTATCCATGATTTAGATAATCCCCCTATGATAACCGATATAATTCCGGAGATAAACGAGATACAAGATACGCAGCTAAGAGAAAAAGTAAAAATGGTCTGGGAATATGCCATAGAGAAAGGAGGGTGGCAAAGCTTCCCGCTGGACAAGATACCCTTTACACTTCTCATACCCACAGAGCGCGACCTGATAACGCACACGCGTATGGTTACGCGAATGGCGATAGCTGTGGGCAAAGAGCGCGGGGACGTTAATATGGACTATCTTATCGCAGGTGGGCTCTTGCACGATGTGGGGAAGCTCCTAGAATTTACCGTGAAAGATGGAAAAGTAGTAAAAAGTGAATACGGCAAGAGAATCCGCCACCCGGTTAGCGGCGCAATGCTCGCTGAGAAATTTGATTTGCCGTGGGAGATTTCGCATATAATAGCGTCGCACTCAAAAGAGGGTGAGTTCATAAAGCGCCTGCCAGAGGCGGTCATAGTCAATCACTGTGATTTTACCGATTTTCACATTGAGAAGGGAAAGCTGGATTAATTTTCCATCCTTTTTCTCAGAATCTCTTTTTCTTTGCTCTGTGAGTAGAAGTATGCAGTAATTATTCCAAGTATAATGAGTCCAAAGATTAGTATAGATGTCGCCAGATGCACATCTATGAAATTGCGTTTCTCCAGATGCACTATGTAGTAATTGCTAAAATCGGAAGCTACTAAAATAAAGCTATTGGGCCCTTGGTACGGATATATGTGCCTTGCGAAATACACGGATGCTGAATTTCTATGGACAACATTCAAATTTTTGTCCAATTGAATAATCCTGAGTGGGACGTATGGGGAAGTGTATCCATACGGGGTATTGCACTCTCCAGTGGTATACATGTACACAATAAACCCTGTTTTGTTCCCGTAAATATCCACTTGCTGAGTGCTCAAGTCGTAATACCGTATTTTGAAATCTTTCAGGTCGTACAGCATTACCTTTTTCATGAGTTTTAGGTCATGGTTGTAAACGTACATTTCGTTTGTTTGGTTGTAATATGTGAAAACATAGAGCGAGGAAGCGAGAAAATGCAAACTCTCTATATCGCCCAGCACTTGTAATTTTTTAATTTCTTTTCCATCTTTGTAAATCGTTAAATTGCCACCCCTGTAGTAATACATAAGCCCGTCGTTGAAGTATACATTTGAACTCGGAAAAATCATTTTCCATTCAGTTGTGCCATTTTTTATATAATACGCTTCGTAGGTGTAATTTTTCTCTCCCTGCGACTCATTTAGTATTCCGAATTTTAGGAAAAATCCACTGTGCCAGTATTTTGCACCAATCAGATAGCCTGAAAAATTATAATTCCATGAGTTTATTATTTTAGAGCCATTCATCTCGTATATTGTGTTGTTTAAAAGTACAAAAAAATGCCCGTGTGCATCTCCCCAGAGTATGTCATACATGTAATGACTAAGGGGCAACGAGCTTATATCCGCTGTCCAAATTATATTGCCATTCATAGGGTCAGCATAGTATATTTTTCCCGCATGGTTTCCCACGTAGGCTACGGTGCTTGATAAATATGTGGCGGGCATGAACACATCGCCCATGGCTTCGGGGGCCTTGATTGAAATTGTATAATTGTATGAGCTTCCATCATCAAAAATCTCCGTGATGTAACCTTTGATGTCCCCCTCCTGAGATACCGTGTAAAATATGTGCCCGTAGGAGGATGGTATTCCGCAGCAATTTTCAGTGAAGTTTCCCCAGTAGGCCGCGTAAGCATCTCCCGCAGGTTTGTCTCCATAATCTACAAACTGCCCAGTGCTGTGCGCAGATATGAAGGTAAATATCAACAGGAATAGGGTTCCAAGCACCAGCCATGTTCTCCAGTCCATAAACAGATAAAGAAAACCAAATATATTACTTTATTTTGCTTATGAACTTGACAATTTTATCAAATACCTCATCTTCCTTCCCGTGAAAGCTGTGGTCTCCGCCCTTGATAACCTCTATTTTCAGTTTCTTCCCGCGATATGCTTGCTTTATCTTTTTCTTATAATAAGCGATATCTTCAAACAGAGTCTCGTCTTTAGTACCGAAGAAAAACTGGGCAGGAAGGTATATTTTAGAGAGTACGCTTAGCTCGCCCTGATAGTTGAATAGCCTCGCTTCCATGCGCTTTCTGTCAGCAAAGCTCAAAAACCTCGATGCTGTCCAGAGCTCGCCAGTTCTCCTATACAGAAAGTAGTGTATGTTTTTCCCATATCCGTGCTCTTCCATATTACGCGCTATTTCAATTGCCTTATCCATATCTTCGCCAAGATACGCTTTCCAGATTGGATAATCTTCAGATGGTGATAAAAATATGAGCGAGCGCACGCGCATATCTCTCCGTTTCCACGCGTAATACAATATCTTTTGGCACCCTGTACTGTGCCCCATGAGGTGTACTTTTTTGTAGCCTCTTGATTCTAAATAATTTATTGCGCCTTTAATGCCCTTTGTGGAATCTTCAAATTTTTCGAATGCTGTGCCGAATGTGTAGTATCTATCTCCGCGTGCATTTTTAAATGATTTCACTATCTCTGCGCCCCGTGTGTTGAAAGAGAATAATGAGTAGCCCTGAGCAACTAATTTTTGCCCGCCAGCTAGGATACCATCTTTGGCAAAGCTCCCGCCCATGCCATGTACGAATACCACCGCCTCTTTTTTATCTCCTTCCATCAAAAACCCAGTTGTTTTGAGCCTGTCCGTTGCTGTGAAAAATACAAGCTTTCCATCAAATTCTTTTGGATACTTCACCGCACCATCACCATGCGCATATTTGCAGCATACATTATAAATTTTCCTACTGCATTAGAATAACGTAATCATGGTGCCAAAAACAAGTACAAAATAAGTACAAAATAAGTACAAAATAAAAGAGAAAATTTACAGGTATTTAACCTTGCCAGAGGGCTTGAAAGTAAACTTCTTTTTCTCAGGTACGTGTATTACAGCCTTTGTCCTTGGATTTCTTGCTTTCCTTGCCTT
>JALULR010000276.1 GCA_027056155.1 DHVE2 group archaeon | reverse complement strand
CTGTGGGTGGTGTGTTATACGGCCATATAACTGGCATATCAATATCGTCCAATCACGCGAGCACTTTTGTCATCACATCAGGCAATGTTACGCCAATGAGCAAAGATGTATCTTTGCGCCCGGGCGATTTGCTTTTAAAGTTTGGAGGCGCGGGTAACGAGCCCAAGTCTGCAGCGTATTTCATATATAAGGGCGGAAATGTAAATAAATCGAGCAGCTGGATGGGTCCCATTGATTTTAGGTACGCGTTTTCGGGCTCTCAGGCAGAGTTTGAGATATACAAGCCTAAAGAATACGCTACGCGCTCTTATACTATCGGCTATGGCTTTACGAGAGATATGGGCAAAGATAGCGTAGTGCCACCCATATCGAGCTGGTCCAGAGCTTCCATCGTTGTGCAATCAAAATGGCTCGCTCCAGCGGTAATAGATAACTTTACGCAGAGCATACTAAATGTCGAGCTCACTGGCTATAATGCAGTTTCCCATGTTAAATGGCTCAGATTCACAATGCCTAGCTACGCCTCTGGAAATGTATCGATAAAATCCAATGCGGAAGGTGTGTATTACTCTCAAAACCGCACGTATGTGTTTTATAACCCCATTACGGTGTTGCCGGGCAAGACTACGGTTATTCACATTTACGGAAATTTCCTAAATCTCGATAGCTCAACGTTTTCTATGCATTTATCAGCAATCGGTGCTGACGCTCCTTATTCTATTAAATTTGAGCCTGTGCATGTATCCTATCTGGGCACGCCGCCTGCGGCGCCTCGCGTTGATGGTGGTTTTGCAGAGTGGAAATATGTAAAAAGCGATGCAAAGCACGATGTTCTGTCTCCGAGCTCGATAAATAACAGCGAGGCGCAGGGTTACATAAACAATACGGACATTGTTAATTTCGGCAGGATAGTGACAAATAGCACATACTACTATGTAAAGGTGCTTGGCAACATACTTATGGGCACTTATATCGGCACGGACCAAGGCCTTTTGAAAGTGGATAATAAGGAAAATCGTATAGCTGAAAGCTCGCCAGAGCCTGCTGCACCAATTAAGAAAGACACTGACGTGCTTTATATCGGCATAGATTATGACAACAAAACAGATACGGGATAGAAGTGGATGGGCATAG
>JALULR010000275.1 GCA_027056155.1 DHVE2 group archaeon | reverse complement strand
GTTGCGGGAGACCCTATGATAGCCACAACTCATGTGGCGTTGAGAATAATGGCAGAAGAAAGAGGAATAAAAACAAAAATTGTGCACAACTCGTCCATTGTTACAGCCGCTCCCGGAATGCTTGGATTGCAGCAATACAAATTTGGAAGAACAGTATCTTTACCCTTTCCTCAGGAGAATTATTTTCCTACCAGCGCATACGATTTCATAAAAATGAATAAAAATTTGGGCTTGCATACTTTAATCCTCTTAGATATAAATCCAAGGCCAATGACAGCAAATGAGGCAATGAAACTCCTGCTTGAGATGGAAGATATGAAGAATGAAAATTTATTCTCAAAAAACACCCTAATAGCAGTTGTGGCCAGAGCTGGCTCTCCTGATAGCTTAGCCCGTGCAGGGTACCTTGGAGAGATGCTTCACGAGGACTTTGGACCTCCTCTACATACCTTAGTACTTCCCGGCAAGCTGCACTTCGCAGAGGCAGAAGCATTGGTCAAATTGGCTGGTGCACCTGAAGAGATTTTAGAAAGTTAAGTTTTCTTTTTATATTTCAGGACAATTGCAGCCCCAATTGCTGCGATGACTACAATTGCCATTACAACTATCCAAACTGTTGGAAAGCTTGATATTACAACCGGTGTAGCATTAATCTCATTGCTCGGCTTGGATTCCCCTACTGAGTTGACAGCTGTTACATAGTATGTGTAATTTACCCCGTTTACCACATTGGTATCATTATACCAGAGTTGCGTTGCTGGCACTGTTGCTATTAGAGTGCCATTTCTGTAAATTTTGTACTCTTTTATAGCACTCCCCCCATCATCTGCCGATGCATTCCAGCTCAGATTCACATAGCCCTCTCCCGCTTTAGCTTTTAAGTTCTGTGGAGGTGATGGTATCGTCATCGGTGTTGCCTGAATTTGGTTACTTGGCTCACTCTCTCCTACTGAATTCACTGCCGTTACATAGTACAAATAATTTACTCCATTCTTTACTTTCGTGTCATTGTAGTATAGCTGAGTAAATGATACTGTTGCTATTAATGTGCCGTTGCGATATATTCTGTAGTGAGATATGGGAGAAGAGCCATTACATACGGGCATATTCCATGTTAAGTTCACATACCTATCT
>JALULR010000274.1 GCA_027056155.1 DHVE2 group archaeon | reverse complement strand
CACATTATATTAATGATTTACAACCCATATAAATTACATGGTGCATATTGGGGGCATAACCCATGGTGTTTGCAATGTGTGCAAAGCAATATTCCTAATTTAATTTTTTCAATCTATCCCGATAATCTTTATCTTGGCACCGAACGTAATACAATTTGTGAGGAAAAACTATAAATCAGATAAGATTATTGAGCCCGCAATGAGAGAAATCGAAATTGTTGAAGATCCAGAGACTATAAAGATAATTGTTGAAGAAACACGCTCTAAGATTCTTAGGCTTCTAAGATTTAGAGACATGACAATATCAGAAATAGCATCTATTCTTAATAAAGATGTATCAACTGTGTTCAGGCACATTAAAAAGCTTGAAAAAGCTGGGCTTGTAGAAGTCACCGGCGAGAGGAAAGTGCATAACATTCCGGAGAAGATATATGGAAGAACCATCAAAACCATTTTTCTAGCACCGGAAGCGTATGAAAATAACTCTTTTGTTAGAAGATTTAAGGAAAAAGAGGCGCAGGAGGTTATTGATGCGCTATCTGAGATTGGATATACTGTAAAAGATGCAGATTCTTTAAAAGAAATTATCACTTACCTTGATGAAATAACTAAAGATGATATAAATCGACTGAAAAGGGACATGGACTGGAACTATCTCCGAAAGCTCAAGGAAATTTTGATTCTCATAAATATGGACTGCGAAGAGGTCGAAAAGCTGAAAAAGAGCGTTCAATTACCTTGAACATGAACTATCACTCTGCGAGCTCTTTTTCTAACATCTAACTCTAAGAAAATTATCTGTTGCCATGTGCCAAGCACTAATTTTCCGTCTTGTATGGGCACGGTCAAATCAGGTTTTAAAAAACTCGCTCGCACATGCGAGTGCCCGTTTCCATCATGCCATGTCTCTTCGTGATGGTAATAATTGTGTTTTGGAAATAAACGCTCTAATGCTTCAGGTATGTCCTTTTTCAGACCCGGCTCGTATTCTACCGTGCTTATAGCGCATGTAGAACCCACGCAGAATACGAGCGCAATGCCCGTTTTTATACCCGATTTCGTGACAATATTCTGCACATCTTGAGTTATATCGAGTATATCCACTTCCCCTGCAGTACGAAAATTTAACTCATCTTGATATATTTTCATAAAAACACCTCATTCGAGGGCTATTGCAAGGTGTGTGCGCACATCGCTCACCCGTCCAAACTGCTTAATAAACTCTGCAGCGCTCTCTTCGCTATCTGCTTCAAATACAATGAGTGCGTCAGGCTTGCCAAATATCTTTAAGCGTTTATGAATCTTTATACCTTTTGGTGTTTTTGAATGTTCTATAAGATGCAACAGGTCCCCGTATTCGTCTGGATTGGCAGTTGCAAACATTACAAACCACATGCATGGGGATAAATAAGCAAAAATATAAAAGTTTGCGGCAAAACGCAGACAATTTATATATTTACTTATGGGTGAATATAATTTCTTGCAATATACTCACATAAAACAGAGCTCTTCTGCAATCACATCGTCTCTAGATTTAGCTTTTGCATACGCATCAAGTGGCTCTTTGTTCATAACAAAAAAATTAGGGCCCCATTTAAATATGCTCATTAGCTTTTCCGCTTGTTTTCTATTTCCTAGGATATAAAGCGCTGCTGCAAGAGCCTCTGCACTGCTTAGCTTGCCCGGGTGCCCGTAATTTACAGGATTGACCGGCACAAGATACGGAAGTCTACGAAAGTTTCCGCGAATGCTCCAGAATATCTCACGCGCGTGCTGCCATGAGCAATCAATAACAGTCAAACCGCGGCGCTCTGCTACTCTCTTATCTATCGGTGCAATTACCTTGCTTGAAAATGGAGATAGCACGACACTTCCTTTTGGTATCTTGCTTTTATTTGTGTATAACCTGACATAGCCAAATCGTGCAAGCTTCTTTGCTGTGCATTTTTTAGGGTCATCTTGGTTCAAATGCAAGATGTACAGCCTAAGCTCATCTTGGACCAAATATACCCCTCCCGACTCTAATAATATTTGCACCTTCTTCAACGGCAATTTTCCAAGTATCTGTCATACCCATAGATAAATAATGAATATTCGCTCCAAACTCTTCGCGTAGAGTGCTATATATTTCATAGGTAAGCTTAAAATAAGGTCTTATTTGCTCAACGCTATCGACTACTGGGCCCATGGTCATTACGCCTTCTAGATTTAGTCCATCAAGCTCTAATATCTTTTCTGCAAGCTCTAATGCATGCTCTGGCACTACACCGCTCTTATTTGGCTCCTTTCCCGAATTTATTTCTATTAGCACATTCATTTTTTTGCCATGGGCAGTGCATCTTTTGCTTAGCTCCATTGCAATGTTTTCGCTGTCGATGGTTTCTATCATGTCAAATATTTCGCAAGCTCGCTTCACCTTATTGCGCTGTAAGTGCCCTATGAAATGCCATTCTATATCACTGCTCAATGCACTGTATTTTTTGTATGCTTCTTGGACATAGTTTTCTCCTATGACACGGACACCTGCATCAATAGCGCGTTTAATTTCATCTATATTGCGTCCCTTGGTTGCCGCAAGTAAAGTAACCCCTTTGGGAAGCTCGCTGAGAATCCTCCGGACATTTTTTTCAATCATAACCGGTTATCCACAAACTCTATTATCTTATTTGCGGTTTCTTCGCTTATTATATGCTCAATTAGGCACGCGTCTTCGGTTGCTTTTTCTTCACTTACCCCGATATACAAAAAAAGCTTCTCTATTGCCTTGTGCTTCTTTTCTAGCCTCTTCGCGAGCTCGATACCTTTGTCCGTAAGGTCTATATTTCTATATTTTTCGTATTTCACATATCCCTCCGCAGACAGCTTTTGTAGCATCTCTGTAACACTCGAAGGCTTGACATTCATGTATCTTGCCAAGTCTATGGCTCTAATATATCCTTTTTCATTTTTTAGCTCATACATACGCTCAATATACCGCTCCCTAATCTCTTTCACAGCACCTAAATTAATTAGCGTTATTTAACTTTTTTCGGTGCTGGACTTTTTTTATGTATTTCGATTTCCCTTGTTATGTGATAACTTGAGGATAATCACAATTTTTTTAAACTACCTCTTCATGCACCACCCTATGGAAGAAGAAACGATAGAATTCTGCACATCATGTGGACGTGGTCTTGACGAAGGCTCAGTGGTGTTTCACTGCCCTAACTGCGGCACACTAATTGCGAGATGCAATAGGTGTAGAGAGCAGAGCATACCGTATAAATGTCCAAACTGTGGATTTGAGGGACCATGAGGTGATATAGATGGGTGACGTTCTAATAACCTATAAAATAATGCCAACGGGCGTAGATGTGGACCTAGATCAGATTAAAAAAGATGTTGAAGAGAAACTTGCAGGAATAGCTAAAATAAACGATTTTAGCGTGGAAGATATAGCATTTGGTTTAAAAGCGCTTATCGTCCGCGTAATTGTTAAAGATGAGGGCGGTATATCAGACAAGATAGAGTCACTACTGCAAGATATTGACAACGTGCAGGGTGTTGTGGTAAACGAAGTAACTCTTATCTAAATGCTACTTTTTTCATTTTTACTCAGTTCTGTATCTTCTTTTGCGTCTTTAGTTTGCGGCTCGGTAGTAAGCTCGTTTCTATGCTTTGCCCAGAAATACAGAACAACAATACCCATAATGAACCACATGCCAGTGGCGATTAACCACGCGGGATATAAATCTAAAAGAGGACCTATGACCAATATTCCAAGTGGTGTGAGCACGTTGACCATAACGATGAATATTGAAAGAACTCTACCGCGGAGCTCGTTGGGCACCGCTCTTTGAATTTTTGCCTCTAAAGGTACGTTCATGAAAGCCTCTGCAGAGCCTAATATCACCGAGATAATTGCAAGGGTCAAAAATGCCATGGTAACGCTCAAAGACGACATCGGGGATATCAACCAGATGAACACGAGCAGTATTATTCCATTTATCACCAAGCTGTGAAAAATGTACTTGGCCGGTTTTTTCACCAATTTCAGAGCGATAACCATGTTTCCCACTATTGCCCCTGCCATAAATGTACTTTCAATAAGCCCAAACTGCAGGCTGCTGAATTTCAAGACCTCTCTTATCACATAAGGTAGCAAAATCGCTCCCAATGGCTGGCCTAGCGCATTCAAGGAGAGTGCAAAGGTCATGAGAACGAGTAAATACTTGCTCTTCCTTAAAAATCGCAGCCCTTCTTTTAAATCCGTCATAATTTCTTTTGCGTTGCTTATTTTCTTCGTTTTCCACTCGTAATGAATAAAGAGTTCGAATAATCCAGAGCCGAAGAAGCTCAGGCCGTTAACGAGCACAGGGAGCATGATTCCACCGATTCCGTAGAGCAATCCGCCCATGGCAGGGCCCACTAACATGGCGATTATGTTGAATGTAGATGAGACTGAATTCGCCCTTTCTAACTCTTTTTCCGGTACCAATTCGGGGAACAGAGCGTTGGTTGCGGCCCCGAAAAAAGCGCCCATGAAAGAAAGAATTATGGTGATTAGGAGAAGCTGGTCTATTGCCAAGAAATTGAAGGCGATTACCGCAAGAAGAATGGCACCTCTTATCAAATCAAATCCTACCATCATATGCTTGCGATTGTAGCGATCGCTAAGCACGCCTGCAAATGGGAGAAGTGCAAATGGTAACATTTCGGCAAGTACAAAAATGGACATCATGCTGCCACTTTGCGTCTGATCAAGGACGTAGAGGGGTATAGCTACATCTTGCACTGCCCAGCCAAACTGAGAAACAAAGCGCCCCGTAACGAAGAGCCAGAAGTTCTTGCCGAGAGATGCCATTCTCACACCGCTTAGAAGCAATACGCATACTACATATATATCTTTTCTAATTTGGGGTTAAGTTGAATTCCTCAAAAAACATGTAAAAATAGGAATAAAAAATAAGAAAAATTAAACATAGAGATTATAGGCGATAACTTTGAAGAGGATTAGTTTGGAAGCGGTGTAGAACGAGCTGGAAAACACATAATCACCAACATTACTCTTAAAAGAATGAAACACAGATTCGATCACATTCCTGCGGGAATATTTTTTATACCACT
>JALULR010000273.1 GCA_027056155.1 DHVE2 group archaeon | reverse complement strand
ACAAGCCCCGTGAGAACGCTGGCGATTTAGACAAAGAAAAAGAGCTAAAAGGAGAGCTTTTGCATTTGCAGAAGGAGATGTTTTCCATAGAGGGCGAATGGTCTGCAATTAGATACAAATCGCATGTTATTGCACACGAAGTTAAGAATATGTCAGTAGCGCTAATTGGCCTAATTAACCAGAATAGAATGCTTAGACGCCAGCTTAACATGGAACAGAAATATAGCGAGCTTAAAAAGCTAGCGGAGAGCTACCTGTTTATGAAAATGAGAGCTTGAAGCCTCATGACCTGCAAATAATCTCTAAAAAGTGCCCATTTTGTAAAATTTTATTACTATACAAAAAGTGCGGGTGCCGGGATTCGAACCCGGGTCAAAGCCGTGGCAGGGCTTCGTGATACCAGGCTACACTACACCCGCTTGCTGGAAATCACGCTGGGGGAATAATTGTTTTGATATATAAGGTTTAGCGAGGGAGATTATTAGGGCATCAAGGCAGAAAATAATTTAACCCAAGATGCATTTCAAAGCTTATGAGCTCGTATCCTGTGGATTTTTTCGAACTTAAAGAGAAAATAAGAGCTAGTGGCTATAAAAAAATATTGCTCCAGCTTCCAGAAGGCCTAATGTACAACGCCGAGAGCTTGGTGGACTCACTCAGCGATGAGTTTGAAGTATATTTATCATCTGAACCGTGCTACGGCGCTTGCGACATTATTGTGCATGAAGATAAGCTTACGGTGCAGTTTGGGCACTCAGAGATTCCTAATATAAAGTACCCGAGCAACATCATATTTGAGGAGATGTTTAGCAATAAAGAGTTTGATGGTGTGGTTAAGAAATTTTTAGACTCGCACAGATGTGAGAGAGTGGGTATTGTTGCCTCGGTGCAGCATGTGCATGAGATTGAAAAGGTACAGAAAATGTTTGAGAAAAATGGTATTGTTGCTCTTGTGGGCAAGGGAGATTCTCGGATAAAGTACGCAGGGCAAGTATTAGGCTGCAATTTTTCGGCAGCACGGGACATAGAGCTCGATGTGGATTGCTTTGTGTTTTTGGGCACGGGTGTATTTCATGCTGTGGGTGTTAGAATAGCAACTGGAAAGAAAACCTATGTCCTTGATCCTTTTTCTAATCATGTAGATGACGTGGAAGCTTACGCAGATAAACTAATGCGGCAGAGGTTCGGTGCAATTGCCCTTGCAGAATCCGCCGAGCGCTTTGGCATAATAATTAGCAGAAAAATTGGGCAAAAACGCGAAAAATTAGCTATGGCACTGAAAGAAATGATAGAATCTGCAGGACTCAAAGCATACATGATATATGGAGAGCGCATTATGCCCGAATCGTATTATTACAATGTTGATGTTTATGTGAACACGGCGTGTCCTCGAATCACATACGATGATTATCTGAGATTTAGAAAGCCTGTTATTACGCCCATAGAGCTTCAAATAGCACTTAAGTATAAGCTCTGGGAAAACTACGCTTTTGACGAGATTGTGAATGTGGATTAGGAAAAGTTAAATAATGTGTATTTCAATGCACCACTATGCATAAAGTAGTTGCTGTGGCGCTAGTCTTAATCATATTTACCACCCTTCCTCTAATTCATGCTAGCTCTAATACTAATACCAATTTACATGCTGAGCTTTATACTGAGAGGCACTCTTATTTGAACAATGAAACCGTAAGCGTGAGATATTATGTTTTTGTAGCAAATGGCCGAATCGCAGCTGGTGGCTCTGGGACATGGTACTTAAATTATTCCTCGAACGATACGCCTGTTGCAAATGGCTCTGTTTCTAACGCTCATGGATATTTTAGTATAGATTTAGCGCGTCTTAACATAAGCGCTGGAGGTGGACTGCTCTTTAAGCTTTCATTGCACTACATGTATGAAAACAATACAGCAAATAGCTACACTACCTTCTATATTGTGGACCCCGCCTCATACTGGTTTAATTTAGACGTAGAACCCGTTGCAGAGGGTTATTACCCCGGCACATACGCCAAAATAGAGATTTCCGGAGCTGTAGGAAACCTGAAAATTAATTATATACATATAACCACGCCCATGCTATTTTGGAGAAATATAACTAATCTAGCTCTAGACAAAGATGGCAAGGCCTCTTATACTTTCAAAATTCCCGAAAATTGGGCTCCAGATACCCATGTATCAGTTGTTGTCAGTATATTAAACGCTGTTGAAACTAATAATTTCACAGTGAGCAAAAATTATGGCTTTTACATGAAACTGCAAGATAGCCATAGCTCTTTTTTATCAGGAGACAGGGTTCTTATAAGTGTAGTACACACCCAAAGTATTTATGAGCCATACTTCCATTTCAAAGTATTATCTGGCACTAATAACAAAGTGCTGTTTACATTTTACACCGAGCATAACTACACACAGTACATAATACCCAATAATTATACAGGCGCACTAACGTTTTTATGTGACATATTTAACGGCACCCACAAAGTGGAGAGTTTAATGGTCACAGGACACGTAAATTTTGCGAGCATGTATTTGTATTTTGATAAGTCCTCATATCATGGCAGAGATAGCTTTCATGCGATTCTAGATTTTGAGAGCAATGTTATGCGCGCACCTGAATTTGAGTACATAGTTTATGCAATGTACTCTGGGGTATTCTCCCCTCTATATTACATTACCACGACCAAAAGAGAAATACAGATAAATACGCCAAGCTCGCCTCCTGAAGCGTACATGGTGCGCGTTATGGCAGTATATGATGGTTATCAGCAGAGCACATATTCTGAGATAGAACTTGCTTCAAATGTGCAAATATATGCCACTTTGATTAGTCGGTCTTCATATACCACCGGCGTATTCACACCAGGAGACAATATCGAAATTAAATACAGTATAGAAGGTAATGTAAAAGATGGTATAATGTACTATGGTTTGGGTGATAGTTTTTATCGTAACCCTGAGAAAATGATGTTCAACGGAAGCAAGGCAGGAGTGCTCAAAATACAAATTCCGGAAAATATAACTAATGGGATATCAATTTTTCATATAAAAGTAGTATATAAGGGTGGAGAAATAGATAAAAAACTGATGATAAATATCGATACAAATCCACCTTGGAGCCAATATATCATATTTACCATGCCCGCTGGCGATTTTGTCACGCTCATTATTGTTGTCTCTGTGGTGGTATCCGCAGTTATATATGTAAGAGCTGCACCTAGCGGCACAGAGGACAGCTCTGCGAGCAAGAAGAATAAAGGCCGCAAGGATAAAACTAATACCGAAGCTAAAGAGATTGATAAAAAAGATGAGAGCGAGGATTCAGAGAGTGCTGATAAACCGCTCTAGGGCATCGCGGCCCAGTTCCAGATTTTTCATAGATGTTGCAAAAGATATGCGAATATGCTTTTCTCCATATTTCCCAAACGCAAATCCCGGTGTGATGGCAACCTTCTCTTTAACCATTATGTCCTCCGCCAGTTTTTGCGACGGAATGTCAAATTCATAGCGCGGAAACATGTAGAATGTGCCTTTGGGCTTTCTCACCTCTATTCCGTCCATCTCTGATAATCTCTTATATACATAATCTCTCCGCTTTTTGAATTCATTAACCATCTCATCAACATAGCTGCGGGTATTAAGCGCTTCCAAAGCCGCATACTGGGCCATGCTCGGCGCGCATGATAGTGTGCTGCTGCACTTTTTCAAGCTCGGGTATGTACCTATGCGGGGCTATCATATATCCTATTCTCCAACCCGTCATTGCCCAGCCCTTTGAAAATCCATTCACTATGACCGTGTTCATGCGGAGGTCTTCGTAAACGCCCGGGGAGACATGCTCACCCTCGAAGATTATCTTTTCATAAATTTCATCGCTTATGAGTATCAGGTCAAAATCAAGCACTATGTCTCGTATCGCTTTTATATCATCTCTCGTTAATACACCACCTGTAGGATTTGCAGGGGTGTTAATTATCATCACCTTGGTTTTGTAATCAATCTTGCTTACAATATCGTCTACATCTAAGCGCCAGTCATTCTCTTCGCTAACGCGCATACTTATTGGCTTGCCTCTCGCAAATCTCACCATCTCCCTGTACGAAACCCACCCCGGGTCAGGTATAAGCACGCCATCACCCGGGTCCACAAATGCAGAAAGCGTATTGAAAATTGCCAGTTTTGCGGGAGTGACTATCACATTGCTTCCTTCTACATCTACACCATTTTCGCGCTTGTACTTATCAGCAATTGCAGCTCTCAGTTCTTTTATACCTGATGGCGGCGTGTAATGTGTCTTTCCTTCATGCATTGCCTTGCAGGCTGCCTCTATAATATTAGGTGGTGTGGTAAAATCTGGCTCTCCGACAGCTAGGGAGATTATATTATAGCCTTTTTCTTTAAATTTAGCAGCTAGCTCTACAAGGGCAAGTGTTTGGGAGGGATACATTCCCTGTACTCTCTTGGAAATGAGCATACTATGTGATTATAAAAAATAACTATATTATCTTTTCCGTTTCTATTTCTAAAATTCCCTTATACTGTCTATCTTGAGTTTAACAATTGCTCATGTTTTTTCATCGAGATGATAGAGTATGCGTTTCATCACACCCATCATGCTATGAAACTCCCATTTAGTTAAAACTGCACGTCCCATTATGCGCCTGAACATAGTCTCGGTGTTTTTAAGTTTGTGTGGGGAAAACTCTATAGCTTTTAGGATATCACTGAATCGCTCTGCAAGAAGCGATAACTCGGTGCTCTCTGCAACGGGGCGCTCTGGAGTCTCGTATCTATGTTTAAAAATTTCGTAGAGCACAATTGCTGCAGAATGAGTAATGTTCATAATCGGGTACTTTTCTGAGGTGGGCACGCGCACCAGCATGTCGCATTTTTCTAACTCTCTGTTGTATAGTCCATAGTTCTCGCGTCCAAATATTATGCCAACTTTTCCATCAAAATTCCAAACTTTCTCACCCAAGCTCTCAGGACTTAGTGAAATGCGGTTGAATTTTTTAGACGATTGCGTGCTCACGCCACTTGTGCCTATGGCAATATCTAAAAACTCTCTCAGCTCGGAAAAATCCCTAAGCACAGTTGCGTTTTCTATTATGTATCTTGCATGCTTTGAGAAC
>JALULR010000272.1:1133-5136 GCA_027056155.1 DHVE2 group archaeon | reverse complement strand
CGTTACAGTATAAGTGCCGTTGCTCTTGAACACATGGCTGGGGTTTTCTAGCTGAGAGTATGAGCCATCACCAAAATCCCAGAAATACGACGCTATGCTATCGTAAGAGCTCACTTCCGCTGTAAAGCTAACAGTTTCACCTTCATCTATCCAGCGCGGGGAATATGTAAAATTCACCTCTGGCGAGGTATCTAGCACGGTAACAGTTTTTGTGGCAGAGCCGCTGAGCCCTTCTTTATCTCTAACTTCAAGAATAAATGTGTAATTGCCCTGTGTTTTAGCAAAATACGATAAATTCACACCGTAGCCGAGCAAGTCTCGACTAGTACCATTTTTTAGGAACCATGTGTAGTTTAGAGTGCTCACATCAGATTTGGTATCCGTAGAATTTTCACCTGTGAGATTGATATAATTTCCTTCATAAATCTCATCTGGACCGCTAATATTTGCTATGGGCGGAGTGTCTTTTTGGTAATACACATCGATCATGTCTATATCTTTTGGAGAAGCATCTATACGTGGTCCGTGGCTAGAAACTACTATATCGTCTTTGCCATCACCGTTTAAATCTCCTGATATGATATATACGGGCTCTGGCCCGGTGGCAAGATAATCATAATTAAATTCTGTGCCTGTGAAATAAGCAATTGTTACCATGTTATAATTGGTCACCACCGCAAAATCAACAATGCCATCATCGTTAAAATCACCAGTAGCGACACTGCGAACCAAACCATTTATAGTACCGTAAAACCGAGGAACGGTTGAAAAAGTCCCATTGCGTTGGAGCAAAACAGCGTATCTAGAAATCCTGAGCGTATCGTTGTTGAATATCACTAAAATATCGCTCTGCCCATCTCCATTAAAATCGGCTACTGCCAGAGCTGATGCATTATAGCTAGAAGGAACGGATATATTCTGCACAGGCACAAAATTGCCCACCGAAGTTTGATTGTATATTATTAGCTCGTTTTTAAGAAGTACTGCTAAAGAAGGCAAGCTCGCACCATGCAAGGTCATGAGCGCCATGTCCACAGAGACATTTGGAAGATTTATTTTATATGTTGGGTATACGCTCCCAGAACTAAAGCCCTGATCCATATCAAAGATATCAATTTCAGGGTCAGTAGCAGAACTGACAATAATATCGTCTAATGCATTTCCATTTGTGCCGTTATCTATATCTCCTGAGATGATTTTATAAGTTGTATTTACATATGTTGTAAAATTATACCATTTATTTGTAGAGGACATATATACTGTTACATTATTGGTAGAAAAGTGAGTTATAGCAAAGTCCGTGTTATACACATCTTTAAAGTGCCCCGTGGCAATGTACCCAGGATTTCCTGTTATATTGTACGATAAAGCATACTGCCGCGTAAAATCGTTGCCATTATTCAAAAATAACCCTGTTTTGTTGGCAGCGGTCTCTGCAGTTAGAAGCTCTGAATAATTGTCTCCATTTGCATCGTATAGAGCAATGCCCGTGGGTTTTAGCCCGCCATATAGCGATTCATCAGATATACCCTTCAAATAACCATCTCTTTGGTACAAAACGTAGGGATATGAAGGTATATCGCCCGGCGCCCCAGCGGCGCATACAAGTAGGTCGTCCATGCCATCTCTATTAAAGTCTGCCATATTCAGCTCTTTTATATTGTATCCTGCAAAAATCTCCCTGCTTGGCGTGCTTACATCACCGCCCGCGTAATTCCACGGACCGTTGTATATGCGCATGTACCGCGCTCTATCAAAAGTATTAACTGCATCTCTAAATCCAAGAATGATATCTGGAACGCTATCGTTATTAAAATCACCTACGGCTACTGCACTAACGCCCTCAACCTGCGTTATGTTTAGCGCAGGCGTAGTGGGAAGCTTTGCGTTTACAGAGTGATATATACCTACAGTGCCTGACTGTGGATTTGCCACAAGTAGCTCATCTTCACCATCGCCATCTAAATCATAAGCTGCAAGGTAATCTGCAGAGTCTGTCGTGAGAGTGGTTGCACCGTTTTTGTTCAAGTCGCCGTTGCTCTTTTGATAATAAACTATTACCTTTGAGCCATCATTCACTATAGCTGCAAGGTCATCGCCGTACTGTCCATCAAAGTTGCCGGCCACAATCATACCCAACTTACCATTTACACTTATAGTATAGCTAGGTGTCTCTCCATCTGTAAAAGGACCATTATAAACTGCGATTTCGCTTTGTTGCCCTACAGTAGAGGAGGAGTACGCAGCTGCAAGGTCCGCATGACCGTCGCTATTAAAATCTCCCACTGCAAGAGATTTCAAGCTCAAGCTTGATGGAGCTCCGCTCTGCGATTGGTTTAGGGTTATATTCGCTAAGCTGGGATAACTGAATACCTTGATAGCGTCGGAATTTGCACTTGGGCTCGAAATCGTATTATGACACGCAACTGCAATCTTTCCCGAGACTATTGCAACATCAGTAGGATTATATATTCCATTCTTCGCAGATATTATTTTCGTGGGTGTGATATCTAATAATCGCTCATTATTTACTGCAAACACATACACTTTATTGGAATCATAAGAACCAAACACAGCATCGGGTAAGTTATCATTGTTTATATCGCCCACAGCGGAAGAATTGATTTTTGAGTTTAATATAAAAGGTAAAGCTTGCTGGTTATACGGAAAGCTACCGTTCCAATCGAGGCGCGTGTTTGCCCGCACCTGCGGAAAATATATATTCGTGTTATGTACTGCAGCTGTCGAATTATAGCCGCCATCTGTCATGGTAGAATTAGCGGGAGCGTATAACATACTACTAAACGAGGTCAAAATCACCGTCACAATAACTATAAATAGCCACCATCTCATAGTAGAAAATGGGCGATTAAGTATATAAAAGTTAAGGAAAATCACGCTAGCTTTTGGAATAAATCAAATGGAAATCAAAGATAATAAGTATAAAAAACAAACCGCAAGGTAGAAGCCGCGCCTAAAAATTATATATCTAAAAATGCATTAGCAATCGAGATGCCTTATGATACTACATCACTGGGATACAGACGGCATAGCATCTGCTGCAATATACATTAAAATATTTGGAGAGGATACGCTTTTCACACCCACAATTGGCAACTATTTTCTCTCGGCGGAAGATTTTAGTAAAGTAAGCAAAAGTGAAAAATTGGTAATACTCGATATGAACCTTCCAGATGCAGAAAAGCTATGCAAACATGCAGATTTGTATATCTACGACCACCACCGCGCGAGCGCTGTGCAATGCGCAAAAGAGCATTACAATCCTTACCTAAAAGGTGAAAATTATCCATCTTGCACCACCGTGCTAAAAGAACGTTTTTATTACAAACCTGATTATCTAGTAGCGCTGGGCATAGTTGGTGATACCGGCCCAAATGCTAGACAGTTAAAAGAGTGGAAAATAGTAAGAAAAGTTATGGAAGAAAGCGGGTTTGATTTTGAAACGCTTACCCGCATAACATATCTTCTCGATTCAAGCTACAAACTTAACAAAAGGCAAGAAGTTTTAGATAATGTGCATTTGCTCTTAGAAGGCATGCAAGCAGTACTAGAAAACGAGCAACTAAACCGTAATTTGGAGCTTTTGGAAAATGAGATTAATATGTGGGTAAATGAAGCGGAGGATTTTGGTAGTTATTTCTTTCTAAGAATGCAAAGTGAGCACCATATTATATCTACCGTAACGCGCAAACTAGTATGGGAGCTCGGAAAGCCGGCTATTGTTGTTAACGAAAAGAGCGATAGAGACGAGTTCTATATTCGCTCGCAAGATACAACATTTGATACCGCGCCACTAATTGAATTTGCCAAGCAAAAAGGGTTTAGAGCAGGAGGCAAAAAAGAGGTTATGGGAGCGGTCTTGCCCAAAGGTAAAGGCTTGGAATTTGCAAATGCAATATTAGAGTTGCTTGAGTGGAAAAACGCTCATTTTTCATAGTTTGTGCCTTTCATTCGCAAAAGTGCGCGATACAACTGTTCAAGC
>JALULR010000272.1:0-1123 GCA_027056155.1 DHVE2 group archaeon | reverse complement strand
TGTTCAAGCAATACGAGATACGCTAGCTCATGCCGCATAGTTAGCTTTGAAAGCGAAATAAGAGTTTTTCCTGAGCGCATTTCATCAGTGAACCCTTCTGCGGGGCCAACAGCAAACACTAGCTCCTTGCCTCCTGCAGACGATTCTTTAACAATTGAAAAAAACGCGTCGCTGCTAATTTCAATGCCTCGCGGGTCCAAAAGAATAGTTGTGCTTGGAAGCTTTGCATTATGGTGAACCTTGAATCGCGATAATTTACCAATACGTATCTCGTAAAACTCAATTATTTCCTTATATTCCCTCTTGACGCTCCCAAGCATATGCACTCTTATTTTAACAGGATTCATTTTAACAACGAAAATATTATTACCATTTAAACATTGCCCAATAGCAGGTGATTTAATGGTAGAAGTAGTGCTCACCACGGATAGAACGATGATGTCTAATCATCACCATAAAGAGTTTCTGGGGTTTGGTACAACGGGGCCACCGCTAATCTTGCCAGAGAAAGCATGGCTCTGGCTATTCGCACCTAAGATGAAGGTCATAGATAAAGATGGGCGTCCGCTAGAAGCACCGTACGGTTTGCGCAAGGTTGAGGCTAAATTAATTGACGATGGGTTTGACGCCGCAATAATAGACCCGGATCATTTGCACAAACATGTAGATGATGCAAAGGTACTTCTTTTATCACATCACGATTATTTTGGGTTTGGGCCTCCATCAAGCACATTTGCATCTATTTTCAAAACAGAGACTGTAAATGCACGTTCATTCATTCGTCTAATGAATTCCGAACCAGTACGAAAGATGAAAAAAAATGGCGTGAAGATTATCGCGGGGGGCCCGGCTGCGTGGCATTGGAAGTACAGAGAAGATAAAATGAAAGAGTGGGGTGTGGATACTGTAGTAGATGGCGAGGGCGAGCTTGCCGTGGGTGAGCTGGTGCGCAAGGCGCTTAAAGGTGAGGAGTTGCCCAAATTTGTGGATTTGAAGCCCTCGCAGTCGCCGAAAATAGAGGAAATTTCGGAAATAAAGCTTCCAAGCGTTAATGGCCTAGTGGAGGTAATGCGCGGATGCCCACGCGGCTGCAAGTTCTGCTCTGTCACGCTAAGACCTTTGA
>JALULR010000271.1:3714-5184 GCA_027056155.1 DHVE2 group archaeon | reverse complement strand
TGCCCTAAAGCGTGCAATAGAATACAATCCAAAAAACGCATGGGCATATATCTTCTACGCAAGGTCCCTGAACAAGAGAAAAAATTATGATTTAGCACAAAGCACAATTGAGAAGGCAATAGCCATAAACAGAAAAAGCAAGGAGGCATGGGAAACCAAGGCGGAGATTTACGAGAACTTGGGAGATATAGATGAAGCGTTGAAAATTTATCTTACGCTAATAAAACTGTATCCGGAGGAACTGAAATATTATGATAAATACCTACATCATAAGCCCAACGATGAAAAAATACTGATTAAAAAAGGCATATTGCTATACAAGAAAGGCAACTACGACGAGACTGCGAAGGTAATGAATGCTGTTATAGATATATCACCACACAACAAACAGGCGCTTTTGTATCTTGGCGCAGCTTACGAAAAACTGGAAAAATACGAAGATGCCATATCCTCATTTAAAAAAGTTATACAGATAGACAGAGAGGATAAGCACGGGTGGGTAAATCTGGCAGTTATATACAAAAAACGCTCCGAATACGATGAAGCTCTAATTGCAGTTAATGAGGGCATAAAAATAGACCCTAACGACCCTAAAATATGGCAGTTGAAAAGTGAGATAGAGTATGATATGGAGCGATACGAGAACGCGCTCGAGAGCGTAGAGCAAGCTCTAAGCTTGGATAAGAAAAATACTAAGGCACTAGCGCTAAAGCGGGAGATTCTCAAAAAAGAGTATTCTGCGGAGGAGATGGCTAAGACATGCTACGAGCTAATAAATCTCGGAAAGAGGGACCTCGAGATATACTACGACCTTGCAGAAGCATACTACAAGATGGAGAACATGGAAAAGGCGCTGGAGGTAATAGATACTATATTATCTAGCTCACCGAACCATCTGCCCACTTTAATTCTCAAGGAAAATGTATTGATTAGTATGAACCACTGCGAGAAAGCCATAGAGACCGGCGAGGCAATAATCGAAATAGACCCTAAAAATATAGAGACTCTCGTCAATATTTCTAAGTGCTACGAGAAGATAGGTAAGAACGAAAGCGCACTTCATGCCATTAAACGCGCTACGGAGATAGACTCTAAGAATGTAGAGCTTTTAAAAATTCAAAAAGAGCTCGCGAAGAAAGTAAACAAGCCAACGGAGATAATAACTGCGTGTGTGGGCATAACTTCAATCGTAGAAGATTTCGATTCGTACTTTGATTTGGCAAAAGCGTACTACTCACTAGGCAGGTTCGGCGAGGCAAAAGATGTGATGGACAAAGCGCTTAGAATAAAAGAAGATGCAGATGCATGGAACCTTTACGGCATGATTAATTACAAGCTTAGCAACTTTGAAAATGCAAAGAAAGCTTTTGAGCGTGCCACAGAGCTTGAACCTCAAACCAAAAAATATTGGAGCAACCTAGGCTGGATTTTGGAAAAACTTGAAAAATACAAAGAAGCTATATCTTGCTT
>JALULR010000271.1:0-3704 GCA_027056155.1 DHVE2 group archaeon | reverse complement strand
TTCGATAAAGCTTTAGAATTAGACCCTGAGGACATGCGTATCTGGTATGAGAAAGGAGTTTGCCTAGAAAAAGATGAAGAGTGGGAAGCGGCGCTTAAATGCTTTGATGAGGCTCTAAAACTCAATCCGAAATTTTCCAAGGCGCTTATGGAGAAAGGCGAAACTCTTCTTAAATTAGAACATTTTGACGAGGCGCTTAACACATATAGCGAAGTGCTCAAACTAGAGCCTACAAATCACCTTGCACTGTACAAGAGAGCGTACATAAAGTTTCAGAGGGGCAAGCTTGAAGCTTGCGAGAAAGATATTGACGATGCGCTTAAATACAAAAAAGAAGAGCGGTATCTAGAGCTTAAAAAAGATTGTTGCAAAGCATTAAAGAACTGGGACTGCGTGGTAAACGTGGCAAGGAGCATACTAAAAATAAACGGCAGAAATATGAGCACATACAGGGACCTCGCTCAAGCGTATATGAACCTAGAAAAAGTGGATAGTGCAATAGCAACTTATAACCGCGCTTTGCAGGTGTTTCCAGATAATGAAACATTCTTGTACGAAATTAAAGACATTTTCAAGAAAGAGCATAGATATGCGGACTTGGTAGACATTGCAAAGAAGATTTTGGCAATAAACCCAGACGACTTTGTTACGCTTTTGGATATTGGTTGGGCATACATGGAGATGGAGAAATACGATGATGCTGAGGATTATCTGCAGCGAGCTCTAAATATAAAGAAGACCAAAGAAGTTTACGATTTGCTTGGCGAGCTGTACATGCGCAAGAAAGCTTATAAGAACGCAGTGAAATACTTTGCAGATTCTCTAAAAATCGAAGAGGACCCAGAGATAAATTATAAGCTTGCGAGGGCAGAGTACAAGCTCGGAGACTTGGACCTGGCGCTAAGTGCAGTTAGGAAAGCGATTAAAGGCACCAAAAAGGTTGATTATTATCTACTAGGGGCAAAGATATATCAAGAGTTAGAAGATAGCAAAAACGCAATAAAATACGGCGAGGAAGCTCTAAATATAGAAGATTCTTCCAGAGTGCGCCTAATTTTAGGCAAGATACTAATAGACGCTGGAGAGAACACCGAAGCGATTACAATTCTCAAGAACCCCGCAAAGGAGGGAGATATCGAAGCTCTAAAACTACTCGGGCTCGCGCTGGAGCGAGAAGAGCGGCTCGAGGAAGCAGTAAAGATTTACGAGAAGCTCTTGAAAGACAAGGAAGATTGTGTGGAAGCGTATCTCGGGCTAGGACGCGTGCATACCGCTCTTAAAAACTACAAAGATGCAAAGGAAGCCTACGAAAAAGCTTACAAGCTAGACCCTGAAAACCCGAATATTTGCGAGAGCATAGCGTTTTTGAGCGAGAAGCTCGGAGACTTGGACGAAGCGCGCAAGTATGTGGATATAGGGCTAGAGCTAGACTCTAAAAACAAGCATCTTTGGACCACAAAGGGCAGAATAATGCTCTCCCTGAATAAGTACGAAGACGCAAAGAGAGCCTACGAAGAGGCGCTATCCATCGATGCGGAGTTTCAACCAGCGCTCGAAGGACTCAAAGATGCGGAGCGCAAGCTAGAAGAGGAAGAAATTGAAAAATACGCTCGGAAAATCATAGAGGAAGAGCATAGAACGGGCAAGAAAGTTAGCAAGAAGGTTGCGTTTAAGAAGCTAGATATTCCACTATCTATCCTGCCTAAAGTGTTTAAGTATATTAAAGAAGAGGTGCCGCTAAGCGTTAGTGAGTTAGAGGAGGAAGACAGGGCCAAATATGAGAAAGCAACACTCGCACTTGCTAAGAAACTAAACAATATCGAAAAACTCAAACTTTCTGAAATTATAGCAAACACATCAATGAAAATTAACAGTGCGAAGAGGCTCCTTAAATACATCGACTACTGTATAAACGCAGAGCCCGATGAAGAGGTAAGCAAGGACGATGAGCGCCTTGTGAAGAAGGCCCTAGATATGGATATGAAAAATATTTCGCTGCTGAACCTCATGCTAAATCTGGAAGTTGGAGTTTGCAGAGCTAGAAAAATACAGAAAATTATGAAAGAGTTTCTTGAAGAGGAAGAGGAGGAAGAAGCAGATGAAGAAGCAGAGGTAGGTGGAGAGCCAGAGAGTACAAATAATGTGGAAGAGGTTCCAGAGGCTGCACCTAAAGCTCCAACTAAACAAACTGTTGAAAAAAAAGAGAAGAAGAAAGTTAACAAAGAAAATAGGGAGAAAGTGGAAGAAGACGAAGGGTTGTACCTATGAAATACTACTACGCAAGGCCAAAGTTCAAGTTCTACTCCCGAGAGATTTTGGATATCACCGCTGCACTCTTAGTGCTAATTATAGCGCTCTCGATGATTATAGGTACCGGAAGCATAAGCAATGTACTACAGTTTGTGCCCATATCCGCATTAGCGGTGCTTACAGGATTCTTCTTGCATGAGTTGTCTCACAAGTACATGGCATTCAAGTACGGGTATCCAGCGGCGTTTCAAGCATGGTACGTTGGACTTGGCATAGCGTTATTTAGTGCCTTTGTTGGGTTTCTATTCGCAGCCCCCGGAGCAGTGATGGTATACGGATATCCATCAAAGCGGGAGAACGGGATAATTTCCGCAGCTGGACCTTCCATGAACCTTGTCCTTGGATTCTCTCTTCTCGCAACGGGACTTTTCTTACCTCACTATGCATTTGCGCTGTGGTATGTGGCATATTTTAATTTCTTCCTAGCTCTATTCAATTTGCTTCCCATTCCACCGATGGATGGTACTAAAATAATTCCTTGGAACATCGGAGTATACGCGTTATTGCTAGTTGGCAGTATAATCGGCGTGGCTATATTTTACATCTAACTTGGGAGACCCCTTCATTTCCAGTGGAGCGGAAATGTTTATTTCATGTTTGCCATGCACACATAGGTGATATGAATGAAGTATACAGCATTGCATGATGTTCACGAGAAGATGGGTGCAAAGATGACCGAATTTGCGGGATACCACATGCCGCTCTGGTACACAAAGATACGGGAGGAGCACATGGCAGTTCGCCAAGCCGTTGGAATTTTCGACGTTTCGCACATGGGTGATTTAATTATCGAGGGGCCCGATGCAACCGAGTTTCTAAGCTTTGCTCTTCCTACGGACGTTTCGAAGAAGAAAATAATGCAGGCGTCATATAGCGCGTTTGTGAATCATCGCGGTGTGATGATTGATGATACTATTGCAACTAGATTAGATGAAAATAGATATCTTGTTGTTCCAAATGCAGCTACGGCAGATATAATATATCATTGGCTTCACTCGCTCTCCGCTGGATACAATGTGGAAGTTAAAAATGTAAGCTCTAAATTCTCGAGCATTGCCGTGCAGGGCCCAAAGGCTGAAGAAGTTCTTCAAAGTATTGTTGACGTTGATATATCCAAAGACAAAGTACCATTCTTCCATGCAACTATGGGAAACATGAATGGAATAAAGATAGAACATAATGAACTATCTGGGGATTTACTATACATCTCACGAACTGGATACACAGGCGAAGATGGTTTTGAGCTCATTTTCCCAAATTCGAATGCAGTAGATATATGGAATAAACTTCTTGAAGAGGGAAAAGATTACGGGCTGAAACCCTGCGGTCTAGCTTCTAGAGATTCTCTGCGCTTGGAAAAAGGGCTTTTGCTCAGCGGGCAGGACTTCGATCCG
>JALULR010000270.1 GCA_027056155.1 DHVE2 group archaeon | reverse complement strand
TAGCCGTGTAAGCTTTACAAAGAAGGTGGAAGTGGAGGTGGAAACTGAGAAAGAGGCATTGATGGCTGCAAGGCAAAATGTAGATATAATCATGTTGGACAACTTTACACCGGAAGAAGTCTGCAAGGTTGCTGAGAAAATAAAAAAGATAAGTAATGTAATGATAGAAGTATCGGGTGGCATTACACCGGATAATGCAAAGGAGTACGCTAAATGCAATATAGACATTATATCCATGGGCTATCTCACGCATTCTTCCCGCTCTGTAAATTTCTCAATGAGCGTGCAGGGCATTAAAAAGGTTTAAATCTCATGGTTATCTGTGGTATATTATGAGGAAAATCAAATTTATCGCGTTGCTTCTCATTCTTCTATCTTTGAGCCTGTTTATAGTAGCAGGGACATACAACCCGCAATCTACTACCCTTACACTATCTTTAGGCGAGTTGAAATCTATACGATTCAGCATGCGCGGCGGAGAGAGCGTAAATTTAAATATTCATGGCACAGATTATTTTACTCTCTATATCATGAACGAGAGCGCTTATGATAACTTGGAAAACAGCAATTTTACAGATAGTCTGTATGTAAATACCGCTAAAAATATGAGCTTGCGATTCACCGCGCCTAGCTCTGGCGAGTATTACATTGTAATTGCAAATGTAAATACAAAAGGATACTTGCAAGTGGTGATTGCTTACGGTGAATCTAATAATTTACCTATATTGCTAGTAGCGATAATTTTAGGCGGGACATCTATTGCAGTTGTGATATACGATATTATTAAAAGCAAAAATCATAAGGTAGTACTCGATGCCACCTGTCCAAACTGCGGAGCTCCTGTTAATAGTGAATGGAACCATTGTCCCAATTGTGGATTCCAGCTAAGGGGTGGTGAGCGATGAAAATCATCGTACCTGCGCTCATATTATTAATATTATTAGCGAGCGTTCCGGTGTATGCACATGGCTCGGGCCATGACTCTCAGATTGCCGAGAAAAAAATAAAAGATTATCAATGGGACTTTATTGGTGCAAGCTATCATCTAGAGCTGAACACAGACTCACCTAAAGAAGAAAGTAAAGTTGTGAATGAATATGGAGAGTGGTATATTTATTTGAATGTGACCCGTGAGAGCTACGAGTTTTACCACGCGCTGCCC
>JALULR010000269.1 GCA_027056155.1 DHVE2 group archaeon | reverse complement strand
CTACTATTGATATCAAATCTAGCAGAAACAAATCAAAGCTTACCTCTTCCGCTGTCTTCTCGTAAAACACAGGTAAGGAAGTCATGCTCATTGTTTTGTATCCCGTAATATCCACTTTTTTGTTTGTAATTACAAAATTTGGTGCGGGAGCATTATGTGAAAAGTACGTATAATTGACAATAGCCCAGTAATCTGGAAAAAACGAAAAGCTCACTCTTCTATCCACGGTCATATTTAGATGATTTCCATTTAGCTCCACATTTGCAGTTTTCACCATATTCAAATCTTTTCCAAGTATTATCTCGCCCTCAGCACAAGAATAAGCACCTCGCAAAACATCGTGGGGGTCGTATATACCCAATAGATACGTAGAGACATTATCCACCTTGCCCGATGCAATCCAGATATACGCTGCATCATCTAATGTGACATTTACTCTGCTATCAAGTATGTTATCCGATGACGCTATAACATAATAATGCGCCTCAAAGCGATTTACAAGAGCCTCATTGCTCATCTCGAAACTATAGACTATTACAAGGGTTGCTGTAACAAACATAACTACTATCGCTACTGTAATTATTGTAAGCTTTGAGCGCTTAGTGAGAGATATTACATATCGCAGTGGTGATATCATTACAGGTTCGTAAAAGATATATACACATATTAACTTTATGTCAACGTGAGTCTAATTGAAGTAAAACAAGTTTCAAAAACGTATGGAACGAAGAAAGTTTTGGATTCTATAAGCTTTGAAGTTGAGCGCAAAGATATACTGATAATAGAGGGGCCATCTGGTAGAGGCAAAACCACTTTGCTGCATATTATTGGCGGCATCGATGAGCCTGACGAGGGCACGGTAATAATTGACAACACAGATATCTTCAAACTTAGCGAAAATGCACGCTCTAAGTTTAGACTTAATAAAATAGGAATTGTGTTTCAACAGCTAAATTTGATAGAGGACCTCAATGTTATGGAAAATATTGCATTGCCACTTAAGCTTGCTGGAAAGAAGTGGAAAAAGCGGGTAGAGGAACTATTAGAATACATGAAAATAGATAATATAAAATACGAGATGCCTTCCTCGCTCAGCGGGGGTGAGATGCAGAGATGCGCTATTGCCCGCGCCATTGCAAACGAGCCTGAGATAGTCATTGCAGACG
>JALULR010000268.1 GCA_027056155.1 DHVE2 group archaeon | reverse complement strand
GTGCATGATGATGCATACAGGAGGAATGCAAAACTAAACATTAAATTTTGCCAAATGCGGGGAATACAAGATAAATTTGAAATAGGGTTTAGGCATGCCGAAAGCATGTACAACGAGATATTTGAGCCAATAAAAATAGGAAAAAAGGAGAGCAAAAATCGTGCAATATTTCCTCCATTATCCACGAATTTCGGGCGCGAGGATGGCCATCTCAGCGAATTGTTCATAAGGCATTATGAGCGCCGTGCCCGAGGAGGTGTTGGGTTATTAATCATTGAGAATTCATGCGTCTCTTATCCCGAGGGAAAGCATGGTGCCTACGAGCCCCGCATAGATTCTTGGGATTTTTATGAGGATTGGAGAAATATAGCAAAGAGATTGAAAAAATATGACTCGCTCATTTCCGTAGAATTAACGCATCAGGGATGGGGAAAGAAAGGAGTTAATTTTTTGAGTGAAGAAAAAATAAATGATATCATAGAGGATTATGCTAATGCGGCGGAAATCGCCTGTAGAGCAGATTTTGATATGGTGGAGGTGCAGGGTGCCCATGGTTTATTGGTGAACCAATTTCTCTCCCCTTTAACCAATACCAGAGAAGATTCATGGGGAGAGCGAACAAAATTTGCAATTGAAATAAGGAAGGAGATTGCAAAGCGGTGCGGCTGGGATTTCCCCGTAACAACACGCTTAGCGGTGGATGATTTCTTAGAAGGAGGTATAACTCTCGATGAGGGAAAGAGAATAGCGGAAGAGCTTCAAGATTATTATCAGATGATTCAGGCGGATATTGGCCTCGGTCCCAAAGAGCTTCGTTTAGAGCCAATGCCGTTCCAGCAGGGATGGAGAGCGTATTTAGCGGAGAAGATTCGCCCGTTGAAGGTGCCCGTTGCGGCCGTGGGCATGATTCGCGAGCCGGATGTTGCGGTGGATATTCTAAGGAATAAGGCGGATATGATTGTACTGGGAAGGACTTTAATCGCAGACCCAAAATGGTTAATAAAGGTTCGCGAAGGAAGAGTAAATGAAATAAGAAAATGCATAGGTTGCAGCGAGTGCATAAAAGCGAGGCACGATGAGGATGAAAGAATAAGATGTGGTGCGAACCCACAGGTTGGAAGAGAGATAGAAATAAAAAAAGCAGAGGAGAAGAAGAGAGTGGTTATAG
>JALULR010000267.1 GCA_027056155.1 DHVE2 group archaeon | reverse complement strand
TCTATGGCCACCACGCCCCCGGGATTTTGCCTCCAAAACTCGATAGCAGTGTACTCTATTTCAAACTCAAGGCGCTCGGGCAATATGGAAAACTCGGAGCTTATCTCGCTAAGCCATATTACTGGCAGGTCATCTTTATTTACATATTTCCTAAGCCAGCGCGGCTCTTTGGTAGTGAGCACAAGCAAGGGTTTAGTGCCAGCAATATTTTTTAGTAGTGAATAACCTGAGCCACGTATCATATAGCTCTTACCGTTTTCAATCGTGAATTTTGGCACTTCTTCACCCTTTTTTATCTCTTTATGCTCCTCTTTGGCGGGAGATACACTTGTAGTTATCTGAAACACTTTGTATTTAGAGAATACATACGCAAGCTGCCCGGCGGAAAAGATAAGCATGAGCGATGTTGGGTCGGGATAAATATCAGGGAATATTAACACATATACGTTCATACTGACAGGTAGTGCTATCGCTAAAAAAAGAGAGAGCAGGAAGTAATAATCTAGCTTAGTTCTTGATTTCCTAATATTGAGAATTATATTTATAAACCCCCACATGAGGAACAGATATGAGAATGGCACATGCCAAAAATGAGCAGCCGGGCCCCATATACCTGTATATCTTATATGGCCATCTATCACATTAATTTCCTTGAAACCGGAGAAAAATAAATGATGAATGGGATTAGTAAATAAAAGAAGTATGCTAATGGTTGGAGGTATAAAAAGAATATGTGGCAGGTACTTAAACCGCATTACTTTGCTTCGTATCGGTATGGTTAGAGTTGCCATTAATATTGCGTATGAAATTGCAATAATCCCAACAAACTTAAAGCAGTAAAATACCACTGAAATAAGACCCCATGTTGAATAATAAAGAAACTCACCCCCAATCCATATTGCTGCAGACGATGCCATCAATAGAAGATAAAACTTTGCATCGCTCTTAGGTGCGCGCTTGTGAATTAGATACATGAAATATACCATAGTTATTAAACCGCCTCCATATGCTATCGCAAATATGTTCATTATCTTTCCCCCTTCAAGCCATCTTTTTCAATTCTAAATCTTACGCTCTTACCTTCCCTGATAGAGCGATGCTTAATAATAATTGCCTCTCTTATTCCAACACCTATTTTTTTAAGCATAATTATAGTCTTGGCGTTGTGATT
>JALULR010000266.1 GCA_027056155.1 DHVE2 group archaeon | reverse complement strand
TTACTAATACTACGCTGTGTTGCCGCCGCTTTGAAAATCGAAGTGTGTCCTACAATCCAGTTTGTCATAAACCCGCCATACGAGCCACCGGTTAAGAAAAGTCTATTTTTATCTATCGGAAAATTAGCAGTTACGTAATCTATAGCTTCCATCAAGTCCTTATAGTCTCTGTCGCCGAAGCCGCCACGTATTCTCAACGCAAAATCCTCGCCATACCCTGACGAGCCGCGGGGATTAGTGAAAATAACCGCAAATCCCTGCGAGAGTAAATAATAAAACTCAAACATGAACGCATGGCCATAGGAAGTCTTCGGCCCACCATGGACTTCCAGCACCGCGGGGTGCGGCCCCTTACCCTCCGGAATGAGAATCCAGCCTTCAATATCCTCTCCATCACTTGCTTTGAATACAAAGTGCCGCGCTTCTGGTAATTTTGATAATCGCGCATTTAAATTGGTAATTTTTCTCTCTTTTTTCTTCATCACATATACTTCACTCGGCGAATTCATCTTTTGATATATATACGCAATAACCCCTGCTGCATAAGAAAACGATTCTACACTTCTATTTCCGCCAACAATCGTATAAAACTGCCCATTAGCGTAGCGTATTAATTCTTGCCTGCCCCTGCGAGTAGCTATGAATAAAATCTCGTTATCCTCAATCCACTGCATGACACTGCCACCACCAAACCGCACATCTGAATTAAGTGAGCCTCCAAACGCTACTTTCTCCTCTGTAGCTTTCATATACGCCCCGCCCCTCACGGGCAAGAAATAAAGGCTCATGTCTTCAGCCAAGCCACGCTCATTGAATTTGAGAAATACGGCAATTTGCGACGCATCTTGAGAGAGTCTGAATCCGCCTATGCTCGCTTTTTTCTTGCTTATTCGCTTTGATTTACCCTCACTCATTAAATAAAGATGCTCCATGAATGGCTCTCTTTCATCATCGGCTGCCGAATATACCACCACTCCATCTTTAACATCGTAATCAGAGATTATTCCCTCTTCATTAGTTAGTTGTTCAACTTTACCACCGACCACAGGCACTCTGAATATCTGCGGTTTGCTATTGTATATAAATCCCTCTCCGTTAAAGTAAAATGGTATGCTCTTAATTCTCTTTACATCATCTTTGCTTTTTTCAGTCACTGACGAAATGAAATACACATACTTTCCATCGAGCTTTATATTAGAAGCACCTTTTTCTAGGTTTGCAATGCGCTCTGATTCACCCCCTGAAAGCGCTATTCTTCTCAACTCGCCACCTTCTTTTAAGCTCCTGTAATATACCATATAATGGCTATCTACGGTAAATCTAGGAGCAGAGTCATGAGTTCCAGAGGTATATGCTCGGAGCTTGCCGCCCGCATACATGTATATCCTCGACACATAACTGTCTTCTTTTTTGTTCATCTTACCAACCACAAACGCAATTTTACTGCCATCTCTAGAAATGCGCACATCGCCCAATAACCGGATTTTATAAATGTCCTCTAGCTTAACCATGACTATTGTATGGTTATACAATAGATAAACATTTGCATTAAAGAACGGCAAAATATCCATAGCAATGAGAAGAGATTTAATAGTGAAATTCGATAACCGTCCATGGCCTCAACAGTACGCATAGTGTTCTTTGGCACGGGGGGTTCTTGGCCCTCTCCTGAAAGAAATGTCATGGCATTTGGAATACAAGTAGATAGCGAGGTGCTGCTATTCGATTGTGGTGAAGGCACACAGCGGCAGATAATGCAAACAAACCTGAGTTTCATGAAAATAAAAAAAATATTCATCACTCATTTTCACGGTGACCATTTTTTGGGGCTTGCGGGGCTCATACAGACCATGGTCCTCAACAACAGAAAAGAGCCACTGGATATATTTGGCCCGCCTAGAGCAATTTCCATGCTAACCTCCTATTTTTCAATAGGATATTACTCTCTAAGTTTTCCAATTCGCATTTATGAGCTCAGTTCCGGGGACAGCATAGATTTTGGAGGCTATATTATCTCAACAATTAGAACAAAGCACCCTGTATATACTCTAGCATACATGTTTAAAGAGAAAGATATTCCGAGGATTGATAAAGATAAAGCAGATAAATACGGGCTAAACAGTAAGGTTTTAGAGAAACTTAGAAAATATGGGCAAATAGAGTTTAAAGGCCAGAAAATAACCATTGACATGGTAGCTGGCGGTATAAGAAAAGGCCGAAAGATAGTATATACTGGAGATACCGCACCGTTCGATGAGCTTGCAGATTTTGCTAAAGATGCAGATGTGCTTGTGCATGAGGCAACAGTAGAAGCCTCTCTAGAAGAGCAGATGAACAGATTTGGGCACTCATCAGCCCGGCAGGCGGCAGAGCTGGCAAAACGTGCAAATGTGAGAAAACTAATGCTTGTTCATATTAGCCCAAGGTACAAGAGCCCAGAACCCATCAAAAAAGAAGCTATGGCAATTTTTCCAAATACTGTCGTGCCATCGGACTTAGACGAGTTCTTAGTAAAAGTTAGAAAAGATTAAGCTTGCACGTCCCATAAGTACAAAGAGCCATGCTTATTTCGCGGGCAGCGCCCATCATACTCGTGGATTATCACTTCACCTACAAAAACCTCTCCTTTTATCAAATGTCCGCCTACCGTGGTAAAATCCCGCTTTCCGAGAAGTACATGAAGATGCAAAAACACTTCCTCTTCACGCGTGGATATATTACCCATTCCGGATATGAGCTCGCACTGCTCGTCAACTTCGGTTCGTACATATTCTCCAAGCTCTTTGCTAAAGTATCCCAGCTCTGCATTTTTAAGCGCTCCAATAACCATTACTGATGCACAAGTTATATGATTCTTTCTAGAGTAATCCACTATAGATTGAACTAAATCTTCGCCTTCTGCCACCCTAAACACATGCACATCTCTAACTTTCATATTTGTCACCCATGCTATAGTTTTCCATTTATAAAGTCAATAACGCGCTCTCTATACTCCTCTTCATCTGCAACTATACCTCGAACATGTGCTCCGGAGTTTATCCACAGCGACACATCTTTGTTTATCACGCTATTTCTCTTATGAAACTCTAGCACCTCCCGAATTCGCACAAGTGGATCGTATTCACCCTCGATAATTAGCAGCGGCTTTTTGATTTTTTCAGATAAGTCAATTATATTTATGGTCTTGCCCCCTGTGAGAAGCGTGAAAAACGGCTTGGCTACGTAATATATCCACTCTGGCAGATTTGCAAAGTACTTTAATCCTCGCTTACCTGTAAGGTCCATCATTATTGGAGGGCTATCTGCTATAGCACAGCTTACTTCATCTTCCAAAAGAGCGCGAATTGCTATTATTCCCCCCATTGAATAACCCACTACGCAGTTTTGCGATGTTGCGAATTTTTTAAGCACTGCCCGAAAATCTTCAATTTCTTTATCGCCTACAGTAGTATACTTGCCGCCACTCTTGCCATGCGCGCGAAAATCAAAGAGCACTATGTTATACGGCTCATCACGCAAAAACTCAACCATCTTCTTTATATAGAATGTCCATCTACTCACTGTATAGCCATGGAGCAAAAAAACAGTTTTGGTAGATTTTTTATCTATATACCACCCACTTATATTTATTCCATCTTTAGTTTTAAGCTCGAAATCAACGTAGTCTAATCCGAAGGTTTGTGGAGTCCAATCACCTAGCTCGCGAGGTGGCTTGGCCATGCGATATGCAATATATACAGAAAATAGAATAAACAACAGTGCAATCACGATTACAACAATCAAAAATATTAAAGGCACTGAAATCACTTTTTAGCCTCCTTCTTCACAGGGTCAAGATTCTTCATCGTTGCCACGATGGGTATGGCAAGAAGCACTATAATTGCCGATGCGGGAAACAGTACAATGTATGTATGTCCAAAAACAAGTGCCAGTGCACCGCCGCCCCAGCCCGCTAGCAGAATTGGTAAGCTCCTCGATGCTTCAAATAAGCCATAATATCTACCGTTAAATTCCTCACGCTTGTACTTGCTGAGCAAATCCCCGATAACAGGATACGACGCTGATAGTAGTATGCCCCAACCCAAGCCTGCAATGACCATTACAATGAGAATCATAGTATAGGTATGCGCAACTAACCCTCCCAGTATTGATAGCCCAAATATTGCATCGCCTAGTATCATAGATAACTTTCTTCCAATCTTGTCGTATATCAATCCGCCAGGAAGCGCTGTAAACACTGCCGCAATGTTAAATATACCCATAAGTATTACTACTTTTGGAGTTATATTATCCGTCATTTCTTTAGTTAGGGGGTCGTATGTGGGCAACCCGTACAGAATCTGCCCCGCTATGCCCACGAAGAACATGCCTATAAATTCAAATCCTACCCGCCACAGTGTTTGGGCTGTATAGAATTTAAGGGTGTCTCGCTCATGAAACATTCTGCGTGCGTATTCCCAGAATCCTTCACTCATTACTTTCTTGGATTTCATATTAGATAGCTCTTTTTCTTTTATTATGGAGTATGTAAGAATAGAGCCTAGTGGAATGAGTATAAAGCCCATTATATAAGTATAAAGCGGATCAACTGCCCAGAGTAGCGCACCCAATATAAAACCAGTTATGCTGCCTATAACTTCGAACATCGTTATTATACCGCTCGCTTTGCCTCTATCTCCGCTCTTTATCAGGTCAGGCATTAATGCTCTAAACGGCGCAGTATATAGATGCATGGAAAAATAGAAAAATGCAATAAATGATAAAAACATCTCAAATACCCAGCCTTGAGAATACGCAACGTAGGCGAAGAATAGAGATATTCCTGCTAGCAGTCCACCAACTAGCACAAAAGGCTTTCTACGACCATGCCTCGTGAAGATCCTATCGCTGTACCAACCCACTATAGGGGGAACAATTATGCCCATCAAGCCTTCTATTGCCAGTATCACGCCGGTTATAAACGAAGAGTTAGTATATTCTTGGAGCATTGTAAATGTAAATCCCTTATTTATCGCCCAACCAATGCTCCTGCTAAACGCAAGAAATGCAATACCTAAAACAATTCCCATTGCAAAAGAGCTCTTTCTAGCTGTATTAGAACGCATACATACCTTAACGATTATTATGAATATTAAATTTTCTGTGAGAATCGCCTAATCGGAAAATATAAAAAGTGATAAAACCGAATCCGTAATGGCGGTATATTGAATGGCATAAACACATAAAAATAAAAATTTGAGTTATGA
>JALULR010000265.1 GCA_027056155.1 DHVE2 group archaeon | reverse complement strand
CTCTAAACTATATGACATTCTCTCATTAATGGAAGAAAAAGACTATGAGGAGATATTCAAGCTGTTGCAAGAAGTAGAAAACAACCTAAATAGGTATTTAGATGAGTATGTAAAGACTCTCAGAGACAAGGTACTAAAGCGCATTGGAGAGTATAGTGAAGATGTTGCAAAGGAATACGCAGACAGAATCGAGAAGATGCGCTTAGTTAAAAATTACGTGGAAGCGATAAGGATATATAACGAGTCCAACGATTTCATTGCAAAGTACAAAGTATTTATGGAAGAGTTTGGAAAGAAGTTAGAGGAGGTCAAGGACCGGCTAAGGTTTGCACTTTCACTAGGTCTAAAAGTGGGCGATTTAATTTCGAAGCTTAAGGAAATTGAGGAAAATGCACCAATGAACATGGAGCGTGCGCAGTTGGATTTAGAAGATTTGAAGTCTAATTTAAACACTATGATTGATTCACTCGAGCCAAAGCTGAAGGTACGGGTTGATATTATAGGTAAGACAGAAGATAACAGATATACTGCTAAACTAAATGTGGAAAATGTAGGAACTGCAGATGCCCAGAATGTGCAGATACAGATAAGGGGTGCTTATAAATCAGAATCTCCGATAGAGCTACTCAAGGTTGATAAGGGAGTTAGAGATGAGCAAGATATATATTTAGATGCGGGCATGGGAGAAGTGCTCAACTTGTTTGTGAGTTATTCGCGGTTTGATGGAAAAGAATACACTGAGTCTATGAATGTGCCTGTCAAGAAACTAGAAGAAGAGGAGAAAAAGGGATATCATATTGAGAAAGCAAAAGAAAAAGTGAAGTGTGCATTTTGCCGTGGCACAATTTTGCCGGGCATGGACATGGTTGTGTGTGATAACTGCGGAGCCACTTATCATGTACCATGCGCAAAGAGACTTGGAAAATGCAAAGTATGCGGGCAGGAATTCAAGTTTGATTAATATGCTTCTTAAACGCTTTGCACTTGCAAAAGAGCTCGATGCTCCTTTAAAAACTCCGTACCTTTTGAGATGTGGGGAAGATGTTAAGATTGAAGATGAAAACTATAAATTTTTAAATTATGAGCTTAAGAGAGAGCTTGTATATCCAGCAAGCCTTGTTCAAAAAGAGATAAAGTTAGATGATGGATTATACCTAATCACTAACGCAAATTTTCTTTTGAAAAACTCGAGAAATTTTGTAGATTATACCATGAGTCTGAGAAAAAAGTATGGCTATAAATCTATATTTTATATTCCCGGCGTTCCCGCTACGCTAATACCCGTGCTTTTCTATCTTGGCTATGATGTGTTTGACGATTGCATGGAAAAGCTAGATTGCTATACTGTGTGGGGCAAAGCAGATGAATGCCATGATATAAATACAGAGCGAATATTTCACATGGTAGTGGGTGCGCTTCGAGAGGGGCGCCTTCGAGAGCTCGTTGAGGGCATACCTGATAACAAGAGCCAAGAGCTTTTGAGGTATGCGGACCTTAATTATTATGAGGTGATAGAGCAATTTTATCCAATTCACAGTGAGAGTGTTAACGCGGTGAGCATGAACTCGCTGTACCGCCCAGATATAGTGAGATGGAAACATCGGCTCTATGAGCGCTATGTTAAGCCAGAATATGGAGAGAACCTGCTTCTTATTCCCTGCTCTGCCAGAAAGCCCTACTCTCAATCAAAGAGCCACAAGCTTATGGGTAGATATATCAAATCCACAATGCACGAAGTAATTCTCACTTCGCCGTTGGGTTTGGTGCCCAGAGAATTGGAGTCTTTTTACCCTGCTAAAAACTACGATATTCCTGTAATTGGACATTGGTACGAAGAAGAGAAAAAACTGATTTCTGAGATGCTTGAGTGGCTTCTTACAAAATATAGGTACAAGAACATTATTTCTTTTCTTCCAAAGAGCATGGATTTTCTTGAAGATATACTCAAATCCCATGGCGCGGAGATGATATGGGACGGGGACTTGGAACGGCTTGCTAAGAGCACTAAAGCACTTGATACTCGAGTGTCAAAGAGCGAGATTTTAAGGCAGAATTTTAAAACACTATCTGCTTTTCAGTTTGGCGCGGATTTTGATTTTTCAAGCGCGCGGGTTGTGGGAAGGTACCCACGAGTCGATATAAAGGTTGATAATGGCAGATTATTTGGCTACGACATGCACAGAGGTATGCTCACGCTAACAGAGCGCTCTGCCGAAGTACTTTTTGCAAGTGAAAAATATACAGTATATATAGATGATTTTCACCCAGAGGGCGATGTTTTTGCAGCGGGTGTGCTATCCGCCACGCAAGATATCCGTGCTGGCGACGAAGTTGCAGTCGTATATGGTGACGAGCTACGAGCATGGGGTACAGCGAGAATGTCGTATTATGATATGGTGGCTGAGAGCAAGGGCAAGGCGGTGAAAGTCAGAGGAAAGCACTAGTAAATTTTATATTAAGTTTGTGCATTCGGGCTTTAAAGGGTGATACAATATGATGGAGTACTTTGCTTTGATAGTCGGAATAATATCTCTGTTCGTGGCAGCCCTGTTTGCAGTGTATGTCAAAAGGAAAGACGAGGGAGAGGGCGCCATGGTGGAGATTGCGGGATATATTAGGCACGGAGCGATGACTTTTTTGAACAGGGAGTACAAGTATTTATCAATATATATAGTGGCTGTTTCAATTCTCTTGTACATAGGTAGCTTGTATAGTAAAAGTATAAGTGAATACACGTGGATTGCTTTTGTAGTAGGTGCATCTTTTTCCGCCCTCGCGGGAAACATAGGTATGAGAATAGCCACTCTAGCGAATGTGCGCACTGCCAAGGCAGTCGAAGAAGACACACATTCTGGGCTCAAAGTTGCCTTTTCTTCAGGTGCAGTTATGGGGCTCACCGTTGTGGGCTTAGGCGTAGTGGGTGTTAGTGTAATATATCTCGCTTTTAGGAGCTTTGTATCTCCGGAAAATCTGTCAAATATACTGTTTGGGTTTGGATTTGGTGCAAGCTCTATCGCGCTTTTTGCAAGAGTTGGAGGTGGGATATATACCAAGGCAGCAGATGTTGGTGCAGATTTAGTGGGCAAGATAGAAGCAGGCATTCCTGAGGACGATGCGCGCAATCCTGCAGCTATAGCGGATAATGTAGGAGACGATGTTGGTGATACTGCAGGAATGGGTGCAGACTTGTTTGAGAGTTATGTAGATTCTATTATTGCTACTATTGCCATAGGAGTTATGTTTGCGTCAGTATGGCATGATATTGTGATTTTGCCGTTGTTGATAGCAGGCATAGGCATACTTTCCTCCATAGTAGGTATTGGCGCGGTTGTAGCCATGAGAAACAGGGACCCGTCAAAAGCCATGAATACGGGTGTAATTACCAGCGCTGTTGTGATGACAATATTGGCAGGAATTTTGCTTTATATGCTCGGAGCGCAGGGTATTTTAGTTGGGAAAGATGTACATCAAAAAGATATTATCGTGCCATGGTACTATGTGTTTATTGCGCTGCTCTCTGGCCTAGGTGCGGGCATAGTGATAGGTTTCTCAACAGAGTACTATACATCGGATAAGTATGGGCCTACCAAAGAAATTGCCCGTGCGAGCGGCACTGGTGCAGCAACTAATCTAATTACTGGTATGAGTGTAGGCATGATGAGCACAGTGATTCCAATCATAACTGTAAGTGTGGCAATTCTAATTGCGTATTATCTTGCAGATTTGTATGGACTAGCTATAGCTGCGGTGGGTATGCTTAGCACACTGGGTATGACCTTGAGCATGGATACGTACGGGCCTGTTGCAGATAACGCAGCGGGCATTGCGGAGATGGCACATCTTGGAGAGGATGTACGCGCCCGCGCTGAGGACCTAGATGCTATTGGCAACACTACCGCTGCTATTGGCAAGGGTTTTGCTATTGGCTCTGCAGCACTTACAGCTCTTGCGCTATTTGCCACGTATACCAATTCTGTGGGCAACGTGACTATGGACATCTCTGACCCGGCAGTAACCGTTGGCATATTCATCGGAGCATTGATGCCTTTCTTGTTCTCTGCTCTCGCTCTCAAGGCAGTGGGCATAGCCGCCGAGGACATGGTCAATGAGGTTCGAAGGCAATTTAAAGAAATAAAGGGCATATTGGAAGGCAAGGCAAAGCCCGACTACAACAGATGTATAGCGATATCCACCGACGCTGCTATAAAGAAGATGATTCTGCCCACAGTGCTAGCCATTATCGTGCCCGTTGTTGTGGGTGTGATTCCCGGGCTAGGTGCGAAGGCGGTCGGTGGCTTGCTTGGTGGCTCTATTGCCTCTGGGTTCTTGCTTGCTATATATATGGCAAATGCAGGCGGTGCTTGGGATAATGCAAAGAAGTACATAGAAAAAGGTGAATTAGGAGGCAAAGGAAGTGAGGCACACAAGGCGGCAGTTGTTGGCGACACCGTTGGTGACCCGCTTAAAGATACCGCGGGGCCGTCGCTGAATATTTTGATAAAGTTGATGAGTATAGTCTCTCTAATTTTTGCCTCGTTTTTCATACACTGATAGTTTTTTATACCTTTTTTCTTTCTCATTATTGAATGCACGTATCTCGCCTCTTGATAGTGTTTCTATTCGTGACTCTTTTAACAACCACGGTGAGCGCGCAAATCTCGCCGAATAATTTTGAAAAAACAGTGCGTGGTGGCGAGAGTTTTAGCATATATTTTGGAGTATTTAATGACCGCAACGAAACATTGTTTTACTATGTAAAAACTCCAGATATGGCAGATTGGAAAATTTCAGTAGAGCAGCCTAGCGGTGTAATACACTCTGGAGAGGCAAGACAGGTGAAGGTAACATTTACAGCACCACGGGTATCTACGAAAGATAAGTGGTACATGGATTTAGCAGTGGATCTGTACAATAAGACAGGGCTTGTTGAATCAAAGACAATAGAGGTAGTTATCAATTTCAAAATGAAAATTTACGAAGGTGTGTATTTTGATATACCTTTTCCAAAAGAGTGGGGTTACTGGGGAAATTTTCTAAATGCATTTATTTTCTGGACAGTTATTGGACTAGTAGTCTTCTTCGCTTTGTACTTATTAAAGCGTTTGGTTAGATACACGAAGAACAAGGTAGATGATATACTCTTAAATATTTTGCATGGCCCGGCTGTGATTTGGATTATTGTCTATGGTATATACACATCTATCACTTTATTTCCATTATCTAATGATATTTTTGAAAGTTTATACATATT
>JALULR010000264.1 GCA_027056155.1 DHVE2 group archaeon | reverse complement strand
TGCGAGACGGAGGCGCAAATGTACGATTAGCTTCTTGCAATCCCCTGAGCACCGATGATTCAGTTGTTGAAGCTTTGCGGGAAAGAGGTCTAAATGTTTATGCGAAGAAGGGAGAAACGAGAGAAGAATATTATGAGAATCTGCACAAAGTGCTTGAGATGGAGCCGGATATAATAATCGATGACGGCGGAGATTTAACCACGATGCTTCACACTTCTTATTCTCATATTCCAATCCTAGGGGGTAACGAAGAGACAACCACAGGAGTGCTTCGTTTGAAGGTCATGGAAAGAAAAGGAGTTCTCAGATTTCCAATGTTTGATGTGAACGATGCCAAGATGAAACATTTGTTTGATAATCGCTACGGCACCGGGCAGAGCACTTTAGATGGAATCATGAGCTCCACGAATCTCAGCATAGCTGGTAAAATAGCGGTGGTCGCCGGCTACGGCTGGTGCGGCCGCGGAATAGCAATGCGTCTTAGAGGAATGGGCGCAAATGTAATCGTCACAGAAATCGATCCTGTGAAGGCCATAGAAGCGCGCATGGACGGATTTCGCGTAATGCCAATGATTGACGCAATAAAAGAAGCAGAGCTGGTTATAACGGCAACGGGAATGAAGGATATCGTTAGAAAAGAACATATTATGGAGGCGAAGAATGGATGCATACTTGCCAATGCAGGGCACTTTGACAACGAGATTTCAAAAAAGGCGTTGGAGGAATTGGCAAAAGGAAAGAGAGAGATAAGAAAATTCGTGGAAGAATACGATTTAGGGGACAAAAAATTGTATCTGTTGGGCGATGGGCGCCTCATAAATTTAGTGGCCGGGCAAGGGCATCCTGTGGAGATAATGGACATGAGTTTTGCAATACAAGCTCTCACCGCTGAGTACATTGCGAAAAATCATGAGAATTTAGAGCCGAGGGTTTATGCAGTTCCAGAAAAAATAGATAATGAAGTTGCCTGGCTGAAGCTTCAAGCAATGGGGATAAAAATAGATGAACTAACCGAGGAGCAGAAGAGGTACTTGGAAGAGTGGCAAGAAGGGACATAAATATAGGTTCGGCTCGTCAAGCCCCATCATTTTTCAAGGGCTCTCCCTACCGAACCTTTAGAATGTATTATTTACCTATTTATATTCTTTTTCATCGTCTCTGGCAAGAGAAAACTGAGA
>JALULR010000263.1 GCA_027056155.1 DHVE2 group archaeon | reverse complement strand
CAATGGTTTGTATTACAAATCCTCCAAAGAGAGCGCCATGATAAGCCATCAATCTCTGCCAAACATTGAGTTTATATTGCTCCTCTCTAAAAACCCAGACATCATTTGGATAGAATGTAACGAGTATGCCCGCCTCAACGGATAAAAGATATGGAACTATGTAAGATAGAGGGCTAGCATCCTCTGGAAGCTTGTGGGTAAAATAAGTTACTATAATGGCACCAACACCAGCACCAAGTATGCCCACTAGCGTATATTTTATAAATGTAACTAGCTCCTTCTTGCTATTCGCTATCCTAATATTCATTCTTCTAACCCTTCCAGCGCCTCTCTGATCTCCTCATCGTCAGGGCTTCTGCGAAGTGCCTCTTTTAGCGCCCTTTTTGCCTCTTCCTTCATATCCATATTTGCATAAGATATACCCATAGCGTACCAAGCATCAGGATCATCTGAAATTTCAATGCATTTCTTAAATGCCTTAATCGCCTCTTTATATCTCTCCAAATAATGCAAAGCCAAGCCCTTATTATACCATGCATTGTCATAATCCTCTTCAAGCTCAATTGCCTTCTCTGCGGCCTCCAACGCCTTCTCGTATTTCTCTTGAAACAATCTTGCTACTGCCAAATTGTTCCACGCTTCGGCATCCTCTGGATTGATTTCCACCAATTTAGAATAATACTTCTCAGAAATATCGTATTTCTCTTGAGCATCATAGCAGGAAGCGAGGTTATACCAAGCATCAATATTATCGGGATTTATTTCAGTAACTCTTCTAAAGTATTTGGCTGCTTCCTTATAATCTTCGTTATCAAAAAGAAGCATACCTTTTAAGAGAAGCAAATCCTCATCCTCTTGCTCTTTGAGCAAAGCATCTACTATTTTAAGAGCTTCATCATCTTTCTCCATAGATCGTAAAATATAGGCCTTATAGGTCATCGCTTTTCTATTTTCTCCTTTTTTGAGGATTTCGTCAACTAGCTCTAAAGCCGGCTGATACAAGCCCATCTGCAAATATTTTTGTATATCTTCTTCCCATTGCTCCATAAAGATGGATTATCTCTTAGGATAAAAAAGTTTGGAAGCTTTATTCAAAAAGCTTTTATATTACAAATAGCATATCTTCTTTTACAGGTGGTAACATGAGCATTAGCACTAATAGGGCTAAAAGATTAGTATTG
>JALULR010000262.1 GCA_027056155.1 DHVE2 group archaeon | reverse complement strand
ATCAATTTTCTCGCTAAGCGATTTATATTTCGCATTTGCTTCGCTTATCCGCTCTTCCTTTCTCTTCAATATTGCGCTTTTCTGGGAAAGTACGCTCTCTTTAGCTCTCAGCGACTCCTCTTTAGCACTCTGAGTTTTTTCTAATTCTTTTATCTCAGATTTTAATTCTTTGAGCTCTTTGCTCAAGCTCTTAATTCTATTTTCGTCATCTCTGCTCTTCTCCTCTCTGTTCTCTATTCGAGTTTTTATTCTTGCCATCTCTAACTTGAACTCATCTATCTTTTTGTTAATCTTTCTTAGCTCCTCGCCGCCGAGCTCATCTATCTTCTTATCGAGCTCTTCTCTCTCTGCGCTTAACTTTTCAATCTCGCTCTCGCGTGAGGTTATTTTTGTTTCTAGCTTTTCTATTTCTTGCTCTATTTTTGCAATTTGCCGGGTGTACGAATCAACCTCGCTTCTAGACCTCTCCATCTTTGCGTAGGCAATCTTCGCCTTTGTCTCTTTTAGCTTCTCCTCGAGCTCTTTGTACCTAAGGGCTGCTTTTCTATCTTCTTCCAGAGTCTTTAGCCGCGCGCGCAGTTCTTCCATCAAAACTTCTATTTTCTCCATGTTCTCTTCCACGGTCTTTCGCTTAAGCTCTGCTTTTGTTATGCTCTTGTCAAACTCTGCTATGCCTGAAATCTCGTCTATGATGCCTCTTCTCTCCACCGGTGTCATCTCTACAATTCGGGTAACATCACCCTGCTTCACAAAATTGTAGCCGTCTGCTGAGATTTTAGCGTGCTCTAATAGCGATATAAAATCCTGCAATCGCGCTTGCTCATCGTTGATGTAAAAATAGCTGTTATAGCCAGCTTCATTATTTGCGCGCTTAACATACCTTGTGAGCTTCACTTCATTGCTATCAACGGGCAGAACTCTATCACTGTTGTCAAAAATTAAGCTTACCCTGCAGTAGTCGGCAGGCTTGCCCTTCTTGCCTCCATCGTAAATCAAATCAACGAGCTTGTTTGCCCTTATTACCTTCGAGCTCTTGGGTCCGAGCACAAAAAGAATTGCATCGCCTATGTTGCTTTTTCCGCTTCCATTCGGGCCGCTTATTGCAGTAAAACCCTGCTTAAAATCAATACGGTTCTTATGAACAAACGACTTGAAATTTTCAAGCTCAATAGCCTTTAGATACATATCCCATCACCTTCATGGCACATATTGTGTCTGACCTTATGTCATATACATGGCAGATATAGTTTTCATATTACTTAAACATTTCGCTGACAATTGTAAGTTTCAAATCTGAAATTAACGAGCTCTGGTATTTGACTATACATTATACCTTTTCGACGTTTGCTCAGGGCACGAGCCTAGTTCTGTCCCTTGGGAAAAGCACGCATTCTCGTATATTTTTCACGCCTGTAACAATCATTACCAATCGCTCTAATCCCAATCCCCAACCGGCATGGGGCGGCATGCCATACTTGAATGCGCGAAGATAGAATTCAAAGTTCTCAGGATTTAAGCCTTTTTGTTTCATAATATTTACAAGCGACTCGTAATTGTGATTTCTCTGCGCTCCTGAGCTCAGTTCTTTGTCTTTGTACATCAAATCAAATGCTTTAGAGTATTTTTCCTCAAATGGAAGCACGTAGAAGGGTTTGATTTCCAATGGCCAGTGTGTAATAAAATAAAAATCATCAATTTCTTTGCCTAGAATTTTCAAAGCCTCGGTGGAGAAGTCTTCGCCCCATTCCATGGAATAGCCCTTTGAGTTAATCAGGTCAAGGGCATCATCGTAGGTTACTCTTTCAAAAGGCTTGTCTGGCGTTTCTATGTCTTGCTCGAGAGCATTTAGTGCTTCTGATTCTATTGCATGTTTTATCGCGTTTTTTATGCTGTTTTCTAATATTTGCATGGCATCGTTGTCGTCTGCAAAGCTCAGCTCCGCATCTATGGATATGAACTCGTTTAGATGGCGCGTGGTATTATGCTCTTCGGCTCTGAACGCGGGAGCTATTTCGAATACTCTATCAAATCCCGAGCCCATCAAAATTTGTTTGTAAAGTTGCGGGCTTTGATTCAAATACGCATCTTTCTCGAAGTATTTTATGGGAAATAGCTCGGTGCCTCCTTCTGTTGCAGTAGCTACAATCTTTGGAGTATGCACCTCTATAAAATGCTCTTGTGCTAGATACTCTCGAATACCCTGAATAATGGCGCTTCTAGCTTCAAATACTGCGAGCACCTCTTTCTTCCGCAAGTCTAAAAACCGGTTTTCTATTCTTGTTTCCATATCCGCGGATACCTTGTCTGCTACGCCGAGCGGTAGCGGGGTTTCTGCAATGCTTAATATTTCTAATGATTCTAGCAATATTTCAAATCCCAATTTTGCCTGCTCCGTCTTTTGAACTTTGCCTTGGACACATATAACGCTCTCTCTCGTTAATTTTGTGTATTTTTTGAAGTTTTCCTTGCCAATTATACTTCTTATTAAGGTCAGCTGAGCAAGGCCGTAGCGGTCTCTAATGATAATAAATGCTATTTTGCCGAGCACGCGAATGTCGTGCACCCAACCACATACTTTTACAGTCTCACCATCAAGTTGCGAAGCTTCTTTTAATGTGCATGTCCTAAGCATAATGGGCTAGATGAGGGGGAAGTATTAATATTTTCACTTGAAAAAGCTCTCAACCCTTTTCTTTATCTCCATCTGCTTTGTGGGCGTGCCGCTCATCACTCCTTCCATACCCTCGATTTTGCCTACGATGACTACACCTCTTTTTCCGAGACGATACTCAACCAAGCCCCTTTCGTGAGTTGGTGAATGGCTTTTTATAATTACTAATATCTTCTTTAGCTCGCCGCCAATCTCTGCAAATAGAAGCTTGATTATATTGTCGGCGCGGTTTACAATCTGCTCGTCTCCAAGGGTGTTTGTGGCAATTATCTGCGTTGTGGAGTAGGTGAGCATTGTACTTATTCCTCGCGCCCTCATGTACCCTAAAAACGCATGTATGAAGTCTTCGTACTCTTCGCTGGTAGATAGCATGTTCATGCCATGGAGTACCAGCCGATTTGTGTCTTTTGTGAGCGCTCTAAGTTGCCAAAGTATCTTGTAAATATCCTCGTTTTTTGGGTCTATGTATATTACCTTGCAAAGTTTTCTGCTATCTCCGAGGTCATCTAGACGCCTTTTGATTTTTTCTATATTCTCTTCGAAGGATATATAAAGCCCGTTTTTCCCGTGCTTGCAGGCGTTTTTCAAAAATGAAAGCCCAAACAGATACTTGCCCGTGCCCGGTGGCCCTGTAATTAGCGTGATATCTCCGCTAAATGTTTCGCCGAGCATGTTGTCTAGCTTTAGTATGCCCATGCTCTCGGGCATGGGCTTTGCTTTACCCTCTGGAAATAGCAATTTAGGATATACTCTCAACCCTGAGCTGGATATTTCCAACCCATGTTTACCACCAACAAATCCTGTGCCACGGGTTTTTAATATTTGCAGTCTCCTTTTTGTTCCATTGTATGTCAAACGTATAACCGAATCTGCTACAAATTCTTCTGTGCCGTATCTGCTTCTTCCGTCTATCTCTTCGCTTGTGAAGACCGTTGTAGCTCCGTAGCTCTTTATGCTCTGTGAGAGATTGAAAATCACGCTTCTGAGCTTGTGCTCATCTTCGTAGTATATGGATAGCGGCGCTATGCCGTCAAATCCCACGAGTGAGACATTATTAACCACTATGCTACTGGCAATTGCCTCAGTGAGCACATTCACCTCCATAATCTCTCTGCCTAGAACTGGCCGGAGACTTCCAAAATCAAGATAATGAAACTTATCACGTATGGCATCGAGTCTTTTTCTCATGCCATCTGGGAGCTTTCTGGTTATGTCGTCCCATGACTCTTCTAGCGTGATATAGAGAACATTGTTGCCCTGCTCTGCTCCATTAAGAAGAAAATTAAATGTGAACAGCGTCTTTCCAGTGCCTCCTCCGCCATATACCAAATTAAAGCTTTTATCTATGAATCCGCCGTCCATTATCACATCTAAATTTTTAATTCCTGTGCTAACCTTCATACTCCTCGCTCCTCAACAATTCTTCTTGCAATCAAATCTGCAAGTTTGGCTCCTACATAATCTTCGAGTATTTTAACGACTTCGGCAATGTATTTTTCTGGGTCTTTTTCCTCGATACGCATTATTTTCTCGTAGGCTTCCTTTGCCTCCTCTGGGCCCATGAATTTGGAGAGTATTACTTTTACTCTATCGGGCATGACCTTCTTAGCGCGCTCAAGCAAGATTTCCCTCCGTTTTAGCTCTTCTACGTATCTCCTTATGGCATCTCTAACAAATTCAGAGGGGCCTTTCCAGCCGTACTGTGGATACTTCTTTATCAATTCCCCTATGGCATCATACATATCTCGTGGCACTCGTACCATCTTGTCTTCACTGTTTACCACAAATTTAATAACGATGTTTTTGTATTTAACCTTTTCTTAGAAGCGTTTTTCAGAAATCATTGTTGTGTTCAATTAACTTTTTTATCCTCTTCTCCATGCTTGCTCATGGACAAAAAATTACCCGTAGTGATGGGCATAGCCGGCAACGACCCTAGCGGTGCATCTGGGATTTTGAGAGATATAAAAACATTTGCTAAGCTGGGAGTTTATGGAGTTGGAGTTATAACGGCGATAACAGTGCAGAATACGAGTGAGATAAGGAGATATAGTGTGATTAGCGGAGCTATGGTTGCAGAGCAGATTGACGTGCTCATGGCTGATTTTGACATTAAGTATGTAAAAATAGGCATGGTGGGCAATGGTGAAAATGCAGAGGTCATCGCAGAGAAAATAAAAGAATATGATTTAAAAGCGATTTTTGACCCAGTGCTTAATGCGAGCTCGGGAACTGCCCTAGTTGATTCACCGAAATCTCTCGAACCTTTGCTTAAAGAGTCATACATAATAACACCCAACATACCTGAAGCGGAAGTATTTGCGGGCGTGAAAATAGAAGATAGAAGAGGAATCATAAATGCGGGAAAAATTCTCGAGGAAAAGTATGGATGTACGATAATCAAAGGAGGACATTTGAGCGGAGAGGATTTCCTGTTCTGCGGGGACATGCATTCTTCGAAGCAACCACTTTTGCCATACGAGGTGCGCGGCACGGGTTGTGCGTATTCTTCCGCAATAACCGCGTTTCTTGCGAGAGAATACGGCGTTCCGGAGGCATTTGTAAATGCAAGGATGTTTCTGCAGAAAGAAATAGAAAAAAGCATAAAAATTGGTGATGGGAGAGTGATCCCCTAGTGTCTTCT
>JALULR010000261.1 GCA_027056155.1 DHVE2 group archaeon | reverse complement strand
GTTTATATATGTTGTGGATAGGGGTGTGTGGTTAGATTTTGCAGAAGAAACAAATCCCAAATCAAGGTATCACCTGTTAGAGTATATAGCAAATACAATTGAACCAATAACCAAATTAATCGGCGAAGCCAATGTGAACTTTGATGATTATACAGCATTAGTTACAACATATATCCCTCCTGATAAACTAACTTTAGATACTAGTCACTATAAATATATGAGAACAAGGCAAAACGACTACCCTAAGTGGGATAGTTGGGATAATTGGTGATTTATTTTTATTTAGCACCTTTGTAAAATCCCAGCATTGAACGTTTTTAGCTTTGCCCATAGTTTTAATCCTCCGCGCATAAAAAATCGCGTGAGCGCGGCGTATGGCGTTGCACGTGCGGATAGGGTGCATGAGGTCGAGAAGAAGTAGAAAATCTTATATATTCTCTTGAAATACTTATCTAATATGTGCGAGGCAGAGGATTACATTGAGCAAGAAGCAGAGGATAGCGGTAAAAGCAAGAGGGATATCTTGGATAGAATGGATTATGATTGCTATGGAGATGGGGGTTGGTATCACCGCGGATTTATATTTCCAGATGGAAGCATTATAGAGATAGGCCCCTACGAAGACCACCGCATAATAAATATGAAAGATTGGAACGAGCACAAGCTTATAACTTACGACGTGAGCGCGAAGGAAGCTAACTTCAGGGTGCACGGGGGCCTAACATGGTCACAACTGGAAGTTATGGAATCTATGTGCCGCGCTAACGATGTGGATTATGTGTATATTGATGTATATAACTACGAAGACCGGCGAATGGGGGATATAACTATCGAAGGATACATACCTACTGAGGAAGAGATGCGTGAGCGCATATACGAGCTTTTGTATTAATAGCTCATGCGATGTGGCATGGTCTAACAAGCAAAACGCCCAGCACGGGCATATTGTTTTTTAATACAACATAACGCCGACTTTGTATTAATATCTCATGCGTGGGAGCATGATGTCCCATTTTGTGCAGCAATGTCCATTAAACAAAAGCTCCATTTTGGGATATTCGGCTATTCTATGCATGGCGGTCATGCTCGGTCATGCTCGGTCATGCTCGGTCATGGCGGAATATATGCGGAATATATGCGGAATAACATAAGGTTTTTATGTTGTTTATTACTAATATGTAATAACATAAGGTATATATA
>JALULR010000260.1:9383-18966 GCA_027056155.1 DHVE2 group archaeon | reverse complement strand
AGTATAGTGTGTCTGAGCCGTGTTTTTTTTTTTTTTTTACAATATCCTCTTCGGTAATTATACCCACAACTTTGCCTCCTTCTACCACAGGAAGCTGGCTTATGGCGTATTCTTTCATCATCTTGCGTGCGTTACCTACTGTCTCTTCTATGCTCAATGTTACTACCGAGCTACTCATTATATTTTTGGCAATCATGTTCATTCCTCCACAATTGGTTTCTATTTTTTAGTTTCAAGCTACATAACGCCATATTATGTGCCGTATTTATTGTTATCGGCATTATTATTCATAATTAAAACATGCGTAGCACTATATTTTTTTAGCCATGTAGGGACCAAATCGCTCATAGCCCAGCTTTCTATAATAGTTGCGAACCCCCACGCCGCTGATGACTACCACCCGCCCAACGCCCCACTCACTTTTTGCTATATTTTCCGCCTCGCTCATGAGCTCTCGCCCCAACCCATGGTGCTGCCATGAGCTATCTTCCCGCACTCCAACGGGCACCTCCTTGCCAAATACCTTCAATTCGCGTACAATAGCCGAATCTCTTATTTCCGGTCTATGCGCATAATCACTTGGCTTTCTCAACCTTAGAAATGCGGCAATTGAATCCTCTTCTTCATCTTCAAATGAGAGAAATATTTCTTTTCCCCGCGAGGCATCGTAATCTCGCCTAACAAGCTCAAAGTTATGCCCGTTTTTGCGACCTACTTCTCTACATCGTATATCTGGGCACCTTATTCCTCGCTTTTCCATCTCACGCAAAACGATTGCCCGCAAATCTCCTTTTTTTACTCCTGCCTCTATGAATTTTGCAGGTATGTCCCTCTGTATCCTCTGAATCCGCACCCATGGAGGCACTATGCTTATCACCTTAATCAATAGCTCAACCATCTCTTCAAGCGTGTATGGTTGGTACTCTCCGCGTTTCCACATATCATAGAGCTCGGTGCCTTTGACTACCAGTGTAGGGTAAATTTTAAGCATGTCCGGTCTGAAATTCGGATTTTCAAAGAGCTCTTTAAACGCCATGAAGTCCTTCTCTGGCGAGCTCCCCGGAAGCCCGGGCATCATGTGGTAATTAATCTTAAAACCGGCATCTTTTGCCAAGCGTGTGGAAATTATGCTTTCTTTGATTGAGTGCCCTCTTTTCACAAACTCCAATATTTTATCATACACGGTCTGGATCCCTAGCTCTACGCGCGTAGCACCGAGTTTTAATGCAAAATCGATTTCTCGCTCCATGAACCAGTCTGGGCGTGTTTCAACAGTTAAGCCAATACATCTATTTTTTGCCTCTTCGTTTATTAACTGTGCCTCTTCTAGCGTTTTTGCATTTACGCCGTTAAGCGCATCAAATGCCCTTTTTACGAACCACTCTTGATAGCTTTGTGGCCTTGCGGTAAATGTGCCACCCATTATTATGAGGTCTATTTTGTCGGTATCATGCCCAATTGTGTTTAATTGGCTTACCCGCGCCTTAGTTTGCTCGTAGGGATCAAAATTATATTGTGCGGCACGCAATGCTGCGGGCTCGTGCCCGGTATAGCTCTGAGCTGTGCCCTTATCTGGGCCTCCGGGGCAGTATATGCATTTGCCATGCGGACAGGGAAAAGGTGAAGTCATAATAGCCACAATTGCCACGCCGCTAAGTGTCCTTGATGGTTTTTTCACAAGAATGTGACGATACTTTTTAGCGAAAGCATCTGGCAAGTTCCTTAGTATCTCTGAATTTCGTGGCATTTTTATGCGATATTTCTTTGCAAGCTTGTTTTTCCAGTATTCTAGCTCTTCTTTGGTACGTATTTTGCCATCGCGAAATAGCTGTTCAAGCTCGGAGAAGAAATCCACATGCCCTCAACTGCAGTTATAATTTAAGGTTTTCTCATGCTTCCTTATTGTTGCATTATATACCTACATGGGTCAGTAAAAGAGAAAGGAAATGGAAGAGGATAAAGAGTGCACACGTAATACATAGGGTATCTGATGAAATAGTGAAGCGGGCAATTAAGCACAAGCAGATAGAGATGTTGTTAGGAATTATGCCACTTCCACAGTATCCGCGGTTTTCGCTGCCTCTTCCACTTCTTCCGCTCGTCCTTCTTTTATCTTTAAAATTCCCGGAATGAACATGATTAGTGCGAGCGTCAGATACGAGAAGAAAACAACGGCGTTGGCGTTTTTCCACCATATCGCGGTGCCTTCCATGAGCACGTAAATTGTGAAAAACGCGTATCCGAAGGCCGGGAACTTCTTTATCTCGTAGTGATGGAAAGGGTACAGGAGAAGGAAAAGAGATGTGGCGAGGAATATATTATAGAAGGTGTACGTGGCGGGATTGTGGTAAAAAACGTCGCCGATGAAAATCAAAAAGCCCACGACTCCTACGCCAATATTTTCCCACTTCCATTTTTCTTCTAAGAGCAAAAATGATAATACGATTAAAGAAATGAAAGAAATGGCCATGAGGGCATTGGCGATGTTATAGAGTGTTGCGGAATTCATTATCCCGGTGATTGGCAGAATTTGAATGTACTTCGTTACAAACACAAGCACGAGTGCACCCATGAGCGCGTATTTGATTTTCATAATGAAAGGGAAATGCAGGGAGAAGATATAAAGATTTGCAGCACTCGTTTTTCGGGTTTTGAATTTGAATATGCAAAACTATAAAAATGTCCATTCATATAAGCATTATGATGGATATCCTCTCCATGAAGGTAGCAGGCGGTGTTTTTGCTGCGCGCATAGCTGATATTAAGAGGAGATACGGCTCAGAGGGAGTGAAAAAAATATACGAGTACATGAAAAAGAAAGGATATAGGGGGCCCGCGGACCTCGAAAATCTAAGGGTCAAGGACATGTTTCCCATGAAGGATTTTCTTCTATTTCTAAGGGGCATAGAGGAAATATACGGAAAAGCTGAGCTGAGGAGAAACAGCAGGGAAGCGGCGAAGAAGAAAGGCGTGGTGGGTATGATTATAAAATGGGCCGGAACGCCGGAGTTACTAATGAGGAAGGCGTCAGAGTACTGGCCAGAGTTCTACAATTTCGGCAGGCTCGAGGGGGATGTGATTGAAGAGGGGCACGGAATAATAAAGGGCTTCGACGTATCCCCTGAACCGTTTTTCTGCCAAGATGTTCTTACCGAGTATTTTCACGGGGTGATGGAGAATATCAATGTGAAAGATATCAAAGTTGTGCACACTAAATGCGTTCACAACGGAGACGAGCATTGTGAATGGGAGCTCACATGGAAAAAATCGAGATAAAATGAGAAGTGTAATAAATTGAAAAAATGGGCGAGAAATATGAGAAATAGCAACCACAAACAAGCCCTCTTGTATCTATAGGTAAGTTGAATATATCTGCATCCATCTTACTGAAGCAAAACTCATCACAGATTTCACTTTTTGTTTTCACATCTCACAGCACAATGGGTAAAAGAAAATTTTATATTCAACGGGCTTTTCTCGTAGCTAGGGCTCCGGTAGTCTAGTCCGGCCAAGGATATCGGCCTTTCGAGCCGACGACCCGGGTTCAAATCCCGGCCGGAGCATTAATTTTTATAGAGTATGAGGCATCGAGCGATAGCGAGAATGCCGTACTGTTGGAGCAGCTGACAGCAGCTGCGGGGAGAACAAGATTATAGCCATCGCAATTCTTTTATATGGTTTTCTCAATCACCCTCTATATAAAAGAGGTGTTAATCATGGATGATATAGAAGCTGTTGTAAAAAAGTACCTTGGCGATGAAGAACTCCTTTTTGAGGGCAACGGAGAGGTGAGCGGTATAAAGATAGCAAAAGGGCAGGCAAATGCGGCTCTCTTCGTAAATGAGTTTGATGATATGAAGATTAGTATATTGGACCCAGGTATGAAAGTTATGATAGTTTTGCCAAACAGAGACTATTACGTGCTGCACCCGTATGGAAAGGACTGGCGCCCAAGTGGCAAGGGGTTTGAGCTGATAGAATGGTCATTTTCTCCCGCTTCTGGCATATTAAAAGAAACGGTAATTAAAGGCAATGATAAAAAAGAAAACAAGTTCCGCGCCTATACTCCCTCTGAGATAAAAGATAAGCTTAAAAGTTTGAATTTCAAAGTAAACGCCGTTTTCACAGATGTCGATAGTGAGAAATACAATCCAGAGCAGGCGCAATTGTATATTTTTGCCGAAAAATTGGAGGGCGGTGGAGCAGCACCTGAGCCTGAAGAGGTAGAGCTTGAGGATATAGCACCGGAGGACATATCTCCGGAGGAAGTGAAGCCCTATGTGCCTGAAGAGGAGAAAAAATCGAGAAAAGCGGCTGCCGCCGCAGTAGGCGCTGGCGTAGGTGCAGGTGTTGCATCATCACGAGCTTCGCGCCCGAGGGAAGATGAGGAAATAATGGTACCAAGGCGAACAACTTCTAAGAGCAGGGCTACAGGTATGCCTCGCGGTGTATACGGCCTCCGGCTCTGGTGGATAGATAGCAACAAAAAAGAGCATGAAGTTGAGATTGATAAAGACATAATAATTGGTCGTGGTCGTGGAGATGTGCTCACCATAGTGAATAAAATGGGTAAGAAGAAATACACGCCAATGATGGTTTTTGATTACAAGAAAAAAATATCCAGAAAGCATGTAGAAATTACCACAAAAGATGGACAGTGGTATATTAAGGATTTGGGCAGCACAAATGGAACTGCGTTAAATGGCACCATGCTATCTGGTTGGAAGAAGCCCTCTGGGGGCAATAGATACCCAAGTGATGAAGTTCTACTTAGAGATGGTGATATAATTACCCTTGCAAATACTATAACCTTGCAGGTAAATGTGTATCTTAAAGAAGAATTCAAAGAGCAGGAGCAAAGTGAGCCTGTTGAGATGAATGAGGAAAAATATGAATATGAACCTGCACCAAAGCATGTGGAAAGAGTAGCGCCGGCAGTGGCGGCTACTGGGGCAGCAGCTAGCAGAAAGCGTACCCGCACAAGAAACCCGCAGTACGAGGTCCCCGAAGTGCCCAAGAAGCGTGAAGCACATATGGAAGAAGTAGCCATAGAAGAGGACGAATCAGGGATGCTCATTGAAGAGCCTAGCAGCGTAAAAGTAGAGGAAGAGCCAGCGCCACCGTGCATGCTAAAGTGGGTTGATGGTAATCTCAGGCCTCATGAGATAGAGATAAGCGATGATGTGTATATAGGGAAGCGCCCAGACAATAACGTGGTGTTTTTAAAGACCCGCGATGGAAAGGTAACTATTCCCTTGGGTATAATTGACTTGGAAGATGAGATTTCAGAGAAGCATTTAGAGCTTCACCATGAGTCTGGAAAGTGGTTCATCAAAGATTTGGGCAGTGAGCGGGGCACAATAGTTGGTGGAGATTATCTCCCCGGCTGGAAAAAGGGCAAAGAGAGTGAGTATGTTGAGCTCAAAGACAACGATGAGATTCTTATAGGCAAGTATCTTATCACTGTGCGTATGCAGTGATTTCCATGGTTGAGTTAATTAGAAAAATAGCCACCACAAAGATGAGCGAGGTGTGGGAGGGGCACCTTGACGGAAAGCATATCGCCCTAAAGAAACCGGTAGAGGCAGATATGCTCTCTCTTCTTCGCTTTGTAAAAGAGGCGAAGTATTGGCAAGAGATAAGCGATTTGAATATTGCCGGTGTGGCAAAAGTTTTGGCTATTGATGAAGATGAGCCGTGGTTTGCAGTGGAGTACATAACAGGGGTGAGCTTAGAAAAGAAATTAAAAAATGCAAGTACGCGTGAGATAATGCGGCGAATGCTCGAGCTATTAAGAATTCTTGACGCCGTGCACCAGCATGGATATTTGCATTTAGATATTAAACCCAGCAACATATTGATAGATAATGACGGAGATATGATGATTTTAGACTGGGGCTTGGCTGCGAGAATATTTCGCAAATTAAAAGATGATGTTTACACATTTATCGGGACTCCATCATATGCGCCACCAGAGATGTGGGATCCTGATAAATACGGCGTGCCGGACCCAAGAAGCGATGTATATGAAGTAGGCACTACATTTTATAAAATTTTAGTAAAACAGGTGCCTTTTACCCGCAAAAGCGAGGTATTGGAGGGTAAAATAAGGCCGTTTCCAAATACGGTGCCTCATGAGGTACGTAAGATAATACTAAAGGCTATGAATCCCAAAAAAGAGAAAAGATACAAAAGTGCAATGGATATGTACTTAGATGTTAGAAGATGGCTCAAAAGTGAAAATGTGTTACATCGTGGGATTTACCAGATTCGCTTTAAGAAATCACTGACAATATATTATGACCACAATCTTAACTTTGTTGCGGATATAAACGAGCAAAAAAAGAATAAGGGCAGATTTGCGCATATTGGTGAGCAAAGCAGAGAGAAGAGGAAAATTGCTGAAATACGAGATAAGAGTATTACTGCATACAAAGATGGTATATTTGTAAAGAATGGGCGCAAACACAAGGTAAAGCCAGTTAGCCATGCTGAAGTATATCACGGGACACAAATTTATTATAAAAGAGAGGACGTGGGTAGGTTAGATTATGGTGCTCGCGATGTGGTTTATGCTGATTTTGTAGGAGAGAATATCGAAGTTGCAAAAAGATATTTTTCATTCATATATAATCTTAAAGAGCGCGGGCGCAAAGTTAAAATAAAGCAAGGTGGCGAAAGGATAAACATTATTGCTCACAAAGTATTGATAAAGGATGAGCAACCACAAGAGGTTGTGGACCATCTTGTTTATCTCAACAATAGGCGCGTTCACATTCGCTTAGTTCCCAAAGTTCTTTTTGATGGGGACATGCGTATTGATGACCCCACTCTTAGTGATGAGGAGATTCTTACTAAAATTATGAGGTGTGAACTATGATGGTATATGGTGCAAGCGACATAGGAAAGCGAAGAAGAAATAATGAAGACGCGTATCTTGTTAATCGTGTTGATATATTCGAAGATGGAAAGCGGCGTGTATTTTATGTTCTCGCAGTAGCAGATGGAATGGGCGGTCATGCAGCGGGAGAGGTGGCTAGTGGAATGACCGTTGAGCGCCTAACTGCAGCACCGCTTACATACTTAGCTGGCGATGTTTCCGGTGTGCAGAAGATAATTGGGTTTTTAAACAAAAAGATACATGAGAAATCAGAAGACATGCAAAAAAAGATGGGTACCACCCTCGTAGCGGCAATCATTGAGGGAAACCAAGGTTATATTTTTAATGTGGGTGATAGTCGAGCATATTTGTTTAGAAAAAACAAAATATATAGGATTACCAAGGACCACTCTGTGATTCAAGAGCTTCTCGACAAGGGACTTATAACTAAAGAAGAGGCAAAAACGCACCCAGACCGCCATGTGATAACCATGGCAATCGGTACTAAAGATAATGTAAATCCTGATACAAAGCGAATTCAATTTGACCCCGGCGATGTTTTGATGCTATGTAGTGATGGCGTCCACGACATGCTCACAGATGAGGAAATTGCGGAGATACTAAGCAAACACGAGCGCGTTACAGATATGGTACATGGTATAATAGATGCAGCTAATGAGCATGGCGGCAAAGATAACATAACAGTGGTCATCGCTAGGATATGAAAATAATATAAGCTATTGCACAATTCTGCCCGTATGATACTTCCCTGCGAGCTGTGGACAATCGATATAATTGAAGATTACGCTCGGGAGAATCCTGTTATAATTCCCACAGACACACTCTATGGGCTTTCTATGAGTATCTACGGAGATTTAAAGAGAATATACACTTTGAAAGGTCGAGAATATTCCAAGAAAATTTCAGTTGGTGTATACGATAAGCGTATGATTGATAGTATTGCGGTGCTAGATGAGCGCGCAGAGAGCTTGATTGAGAAATTCATGCCGGGAGCACTAACCCTCGTTTTAGAGAGCAAAATACCGGAGATTACAGGGCCTACCGTTGGAGTGCGAATTCCAAAGCACCCCATACCTAGAGAGCTTAGCAAGCGCATAGGGCCCATAACGCTAACTAGCGCAAACAAATCTGGAGAGAGCAATCCTCGTACTATCAAAGACACATGCAAGTTAGATGTGCCATACAGAATTGACTGCAGAGAATTGCTAGGCAAGCCCTCCACGGTAATATCTCTTTTGAGTGAGATTAAGTTAATAAGAGAGGGTGCAATACCCTTTTCGGCAATCCTAAAAGTTCTGGAGGAATAGATATGGAACTAAAAAAATACATAGAGGCGGGCAAGATTGGAAAGGAAGCGAGAGAGCTCGGTGCCGAGTTAATCAAGGAAGGTGCATCATATTACGAAGTGGCAGAGAAGATTGAAAAATATATACTTGATTCAGGGGCAAAACCTGCGTTTCCTGTGAATTTATCCACAAATCATGTGGCTGCACATTACTCACCTGTGAAGGGAGACAATCTCTATTTTCGTAATGGAGATGTAGTTAAGCTAGATTTGGGCGCGCATATAGATGGCTATATTTCGGATACTGCAATAACTGTAGAGGTTGGCACCAATCATTGGGCTGAGTTGATAGAATCGACAAGCGAGGCGCTCAAAGCTGCTACAAAGGCGCTTTATCCGGGAGTGGAGATACGTGTTGTAAGCAGAGCCATAGAAGAAGAGATAAAAATGCGTGGGTTCAATCCGATATATAACCTTACTGGACACGGATTGGCAAGATACGATTTGCATCATGACATAAGCATACCTAATTATGATGATGGCACGCGCATAAAATTAACCCCGGGCATGGCTTTTGCTATAGAGCCCTTCGCAACGAACGGCCGCGGGAAGGTCAAAAATGGCAAAGGTGGAAATATATACATGTTCATAAGTAATACAAAGGTTGATGGAGTTTATGGTGAGTTATACAAGCGCTTTAAAACACTGCCCTTTGCGGCAAGATGGTGTGAATCATACGCAGATTACATGAATATGCTAGCAGATGGTACAAAGAGAGGCGTGCTATATCATTTTCCAATTTTACACGAGCGTAAAAAGTATATAGTTGCGCAGACAGAGCACACTTTCGTAATGACAGATGATGGTGTTATAGTAACCACCGCATAATATTCAATTCACTAACAAACTAGAGCACACGCTATAAGGAAAAATATAAACTTTAAAAAAGCATGTGCACTATTATGATACTCAGAGACAAAGGAAGCATAACAAAGATGCTAATACTTCTTGAAGTTCTCAAGGGAAGAAAGAAACTGCGCGAGATTGCCGAAAATATAGATATAACCGTACAGGGTGTTTCAGAGTATATTAAGCGCATGGAAGAGGAGGGCTTGTTAAAAGATGGCGAGCTTACCATATCTGGTCTAGAGTTTTTGACTAATGCTATTGAAGAGCTTGGTGATTTTGTAGAAAAAAGCAATACTATACTTAAGAGAAAAGAGATAGTAGAATCAATAGCCGGTGAGAAAATAAAAAAAGGCGATAAAGTTAAGCTCGTTATGGAAGATGGATATATTCATGCGTATCGCGGCACGGGTAAGTCCACGGGCATTGCTCTAAATAACGCAGATTTGGGCGAAGATTTAGGAGTCACTGACTTAGAAGGGGTATTAAAC
>JALULR010000260.1:0-9373 GCA_027056155.1 DHVE2 group archaeon | reverse complement strand
AAATATAAAAATATATGCTATGCCTCCTGTGGAAGAGGGCGGCTCGCGGCGTGTCAAAAAAAGCAGTATTGCAAAGGCACTTAAGAGCGAGGAAAATTCCAAGGTTGGAGTATGCGGTGTGGTGCCGTACTTGGCAGTTAAGGATATTACGAATATCGATTTTCAGTTTTCCGCGGTAAATGCGGCAATTGATGCGCATTATCGCGGTATATCAACCATACTCTTTGTGTCTCATAATATGCTGCCGCATGTGCTCAAAACATTAGAAGAAAGAAATGTGCCATACTCTCTCGATACGCTATGAGCTCATGCTTCTAATTTTATTTTGAGTTCCGGTACTTCTACAGTTTTTCCGTCTTCCACCGCGCCCACAAACCGTGCATCAGGCACATTCTTTTTTATGTGCCATTCACAATCTTCCGGGGCTATTATAACAAAGCCCATACCCATGTTGAACGTGCGATACATCTCCTCATGGGTAATTTTACCACGCTCTGCAATCTCTTTGAATAGCCAATGTGGTTTTAGTGGCTCTGAAATAACATATTTCATTTTTTTAACCCGCAATATGTTTAGCAAACCTCCGCCAGTGATATGCGCTAGCCCGTGTGGGGTACATTCTTTTAGCAATGAAACTAAGTTGCGTACGTATATGCGTGTGGGTTTTAGAAGCTCTAGCCCTATTTTAACCCCGTGAACTTTTTCATCAAGCGCGGGAAATATGCGCCGCGCTAGGGTCAGGCCATTTGAATGTATGCCCGAGCTCGGTATTCCAAATATTAAATCTCCACTTCTGACTTTTTCTCCAGTTATTAGCTTATCTTTTTTTACAACGCCAATGCTTGTACCCGACAAATCCGCGCCTTTTGTTATTTCAGGTATGGTTGCAGTTTCTCCGCCGAGTATGGTGATATTTGCCTCCTCAGCACCCTTGTTTAGGCCAATGCCTATTTCCCTTGCCATATTTAAGTTGTATTTGTCGATAGCGAGGTAATCCACAAATGCAATGGGCTCTGCGCCTGATGTTATTGTATCATTGACGTTCATGGCTATGCAATCTATGCCTATGGTATCCCATTTTTTCATCTCGTTTGCTACTATTATCTTCGTCCCAACGCCATCTGTGTTCATAGCAATATAATACTCTCCAAATTCGATGAGTCCGGTAAATCCAAATTTAAGTGGTGCTTTTTTTAAATCCTTTCTTTCATAATTAATTTCGTGGGTTAGCATTTTGATGAAATTGCTTTCTGCACCTATATCCACGCCTGCACTACGGTAGTCCATACATAGGCATGCTATGGGGCATTAATATGTTTTCTCCGCTTCTAGTTAGATATATTTTGCATTTTGTTTCTATTCACTACATACTAAAAATAATGAATTTTATAGGGTATTATATAAGGTAGAACAAGAGCACAGGAAGAATTAGTACGCCCATAAGATGCACTCGCATTACACCCAACTTGGGTGGTAGTAGTCCTATTAATGTGCCAACTATGGCTAGCGCTACACCAAACACTCCGCCGAACAAAAATATAAGTGAAAAAACAAAGGCTATGATGCCGTAGCATAACTTCTTGTAATTTTGTCCGAACTTGTAAATGATTTTAGAGGCATATTTGCCAATGTACACGGTGAGGAAGAAAGAGATAAATGAAGATATAAATGCGGCAATTAGAAGTAAAATAAAGAATAGAGGAGGATTGAAAAAATCAATCCACGGTATTGCACTCGAAATCTCACTAATCACACCAACTGCATGGCTTCTTGGGTGTGCAATAATAAAAAGTGCGGCGAGGTTGAAAAGGGCATTTGCAGTATTAACACTTCCCAGAGATACTATAAATCCGCTTGTATCTTCCTCTCCGTATATGCCCTTGGCAATGACCGTGGCTATTCCGGAAGTAATGCCCGGCAAAAATCCAACCAGCGCGCCGCTCAGCGTGCCGTACAAAGAGGCTTTATAATATTTTCTTTCAATTCTGATTTTCTCTACTTTTTGCTTAGGTATGATAGAGTTTGTGGATAAAAATAGAGTCGGCAACCCAAATAACCCCGCAAATACGGCAAATATTACACCAGAGCCAATGTTGATTGGCACATAATTAAAGTTCTGCGGTAGTGATAGTGCGAGAATTCCAAATATGCCGGCAATAATGAAAATATACCCCGCTATTGCCATGCTCTTCAAGCTTTTTTTCGATTCTTGATATAAGAGATATAGCACAATAATGATTAGAATTACAGGAATCCACGGCTTAACAGACGCATATGCGATATTCTCAAAAAATAGTTGTATGCCCGCAATAATTGGCAGAGAAAGCAGCATTGCCATGAGTGAGCCTATTGCGGAGAGATACACCGCTTTATATCCCTCTCCATTAAACAGCATTCTATGCATGGGCAGCACGGATAGTGCGGTGTCTTCCCCGGGTGCGCCTAAGAATGTAGAAGGTATGAAATCAAGGAATGTATGAGATATCATTGCGCTTACTATTAATACAGATAGATATATTGGATTGAATCCCGTCGCATAAAGATAAAGTGCAATTAATGCAATATTATTTACATGTATGCCCGGAGTTAGTCCGGTAAACACGCCTAGGAGTGTTCCAGTTAGGGCAAATAATATGATGAATAGCACAAGGTGAAAGTTTAATGTTATTTAAATTATTTTTTAGCTTGTTGCACTGAGGAATATAACACATGGTGGAAAAAATATGTGTGTTTAACGGTACAATCAAAATAAGGACTGCGAGAAATAGTAGCATGAAAACATATAAATTCACCCACACAATAACGGAATTATGAGCATACTTATAAAAGACGCGTGGGTAGTAACTCAAAACGAGCGCCGTGAGGTTTTCAAAGGAGATGTATATGTTGAAGACAACATAATCGCTGAGACTGGCCATGTTAATGTTGAGGCAGAAACTGTGATTAAAGGAGACAAAAACATTGTAATTCCCGGGCTGATTAACACTCACAACCATGTTCCAATGACTGATATGCGCGGGCTAGCAGACGATTTGGAGCTTGATGGCTTCCTTGAAAGAATGTGGAAACTTGAGGCAAAGAGAGATGAAAAAGACATCTTTAATGGAGCAAAAATCGGCATAGAAGAAATGCTCAGCACAGGCACCACGAGCTTTATGGACATGTACTCTGACGAGGACATAGTTGCCAAGGTAGCAAAAGATAAAGGAATAAGAGCGTTTCTTGGCTGGGCAATTGTAGATGATGAGCTAACTACCCAAAAAGGCTCTCCAATTAAAAATGCTGAAAAATTTGTAAATGAATTTAAAGATGAAAAACTCATCACTCCCTTAGTTGCACCACACGGCGTGTATACCTGCTCTGAAGAAACACTGCACAAGGCAAAGGAGCTAGCAGAGCGGTACAATACTCTAATGACCATGCATGTATCCGAAACTAGAAAAGAGGTTTATGAGCACAGGAAGAAGACGGGCAAGAGGCCGGTAGAGTACTTAGAAAGTATCGAATTTCTTTCTCCAAGGCTCATGGCTGTTCATCTAGTATGGCTCACACTAAACGAGATTAGAATGCTGGCTAAGCATGAGGTCAAAGCATCGCACAATCCCACAAGCAACATGAAACTTGGGACCGGGGGCTCAATGCCGCTAATGGAGTTGTTAAATGAGGGGATGCTCATAACACTTGGCACCGATAGTGCGGTAAGCAATAACAATCTAGATATGTTCGAGGTTATGAAAATAGCCGCAATTTTACACAAAAACGAGCGATGGAGCGCAGCCGTCACCAACGCGCAGATGATTTTGGATTTCTCCACAGTAAACGCAGCCAAAGCGCTGGGATTGAATGCGGGCTCCATCAAAGTAGGAAAACTTGCGGATATGGCAGTAATTGATGCAAGCTCGCCCAACGCGCAACCGCTCAAAAAAGATACGCTAGTTAGTAACATAGTGTACTCTCTATCTGGGCAAAATGTGAAATATACTATTGTAAATGGAAAAATAGTGTTTGCCCGAAATCAGGGTTGAGGCATGTCTTTGATATGTACATCCAACTGTGGGAATGGAATTTCTATGCCCTCTTCTCTGAATTTATTGTACATTGCTATTCTCAGCTCATGAGCTACGCGCCACTGGTCCATAATGTTTGGAATCCAAGCAATTACCAGAATCTCAAGCGAGGACTCTCCGAAATTGGCGAGTCTTACCGCTGGTCTTCTATCTCCACGTTTTACTATCTCGGGGTGCGATTCTACCACATCTTCCACTATGCTTAGCACCTTATCCACATCTACACCGTATGATACACCCACTGTAAATTTGACTTTCCCCATCTCGTCAGGTTTCATCATATTGATAATTTTATCATTTGCAAGCATTTTATTTGGTATGATTACTAGCTCATGGTTAAATACGTCGTAGGCTTGTGTAGAGCGCACGCCCACTTTCTCAATGCGATACACAGTATTTATTCCCTCTAGCTTAATGTAATCGCCTATGGAAAAAGGGTGGTCCATCAATATGTGCATGCCGGCGAAGAAATTGGATAGTGCATCTTGCGATGCAAGACCTATAATCAAGCCCAGACCACCAAGTCCCGCGAGAAATATTGTTATATCGATTTCCATTGCAGATAAAAACCACAGTAATCCCGCAATGAGAATTATTATGTCCCCTATTTTCTCCATTACTGGGACAAGTATATCATCTAGCTCATTTTCTGTTTTTTCGGCAAGTTTCTTTCCCTCATAAATCATCAAATCATGGAAAATTTTGTAAGTCAAGTATGTTATCACAGATATTAATGTTAATTCATAAGCTTTGTTAATTAGGCTCAAATACTTTGCGCCGATGGGCAGCAAGTCCGCCGCAGCCACAAAACCATAGAGAAATAAGAGTATGATTATGGGGAGCCGAACAACATGCCAGATTATATCGTCTACTTGCGTCTTAGTTTTCTCTGTTATTTTTCTTATTATTGGCGCAATCACAAACACAGTTAGTAGTCCGATGCTCAACCAAAAAAGCACAGTTATCACAAATTGCCAAATCCAGTCGTCTTCAAGGTTAAGCGCAGAAATGATTGGTTGTATGAACCATGCTGGATTTATTAAAAGTATGGTTATGTGCTTCTCTTGGGTTTCTACAGGGTGCACTTCATCGACTTCGTATATATTAAATGATACCACAAGGTCAATCTCTTCCCGCTCCACACCTTTTTGAGGGGTTATGATGATAGATACATTCTCAACATCATGCGGCTTCATGCGAAAGCTCTCTGAAGGTACAAATTTCTCGGAATAAGAATCGGAATATGGTACAGAGATTTCTACATCCATGCTGCGATTAAATATGTTAGTAAGCGTGAAGTTTAGCCATATTGGGCCGCTCCCTCTTTTCAAAATCTCTGCTGCACCATGGTAATTTACATTAACAGAGCGCGCTTGAACTGGGTGCACGAATAGCAGAGAGAGCGTGAGTAGCACTATGCCCATTACAACTAACCTTTTCATCGGTCTTGTAAATGGAACTATATATTTAATGATTTATCATGCTAGTTTCTGTTAAAGAAGTACACACGCATATCACCGGTGTCGTCAGTTTCTTTTACAAACACACCCTCCAGTACGCCATGGTCAACCATAAGGATAACTTTTCGGGGCTCTACACCGATGCTATTGCCAACAGCCTCAATTAAAACGTCAATTTTTTCTCCGTTATGTTGTTTAAGGTATTCTTTTATAGCATTTAATATCTCTCTTTCTTCAGGAGTTAAATCATCATCACTTATACCACGCTTTCTATTCTTTCTTTTAGCTAAGACTAAAATAGAAAGCAAGCTAGCAAGCGCCAAAACGATAAGAATCCACAATAACTGAGATCCCAATTCTCCTTGATTATTTATCTGAGACTCTGATTTATTTGGAGTAACGGGTATTGTTATATTTACAACATTGCTCTTATTACTCTCGCCCGCAGAATTAACTGCCGTGATGTAATAGTAGTAAGTGGTGCCATTAACAATATTTTTATCACTATATGAGGTAATACTGCCGCTCACATTAGCAATGCACACGGCATCTCCTGCTTCTGTGCTTCTGTATATCTTATACTCTATTATAGCTGCACCCCCATTATTGCTAGGTGCATGCCATGTTATTAATACTGTCCCATTAGTAAAACGCGCATGCAAATTGGTGGGCGGAGAAGGTGGTACAATATTCGGTTGTGCAACAAACACTGCGGTAACAGTGCCGTTGCCCTTTACAAATAGAGTTGTATATGGAGAAGAATTATTATTTACAGTAATACCGCCGCTAACGCGCCACTGCTCAAATAAGAAGCCTGCCGCAGGTATGGCATCTATGTTATAATGTTTGCCTGCCTCCACACCCATGGTATCGCCATTTGAGCAAGAGTTTCCTATAAATATTATCGTGCCTCCTGAAGCTGGAGATGTGTATAGTGTGAGTGTATAAATAACAGTCTCGTTGCGGGCGATGACACTAACTTCGTTGCTAGCGTTGCTCTCCCCCACAGAGTTTACAGCTGTGACATAGTAATAGTAAATCTGGCCTTTAGTGATATTTATATCTACGTAAATTAACGTGCTACCGGATACCATATCAAGGTAACTCTCAGCACCGCTGCTTGTGCCACGATAAATCTTATAGTAGGTGATATTTGAGCCGCCGTTATTTATCGGTGCTTGCCAGGCTAGCACTATTTTTCCATCGCTTGCGCTAGCATTAAGGTTCTGCGGTGCAGATGGCTTTGTAACTTTCTTTGAAAATACCGCAGTTATCGTTCCAGAGCCATCTATTGTAGCAGTTGTTGAAGGTCTCAAATTATCATATACGCTAATCTCACCACTCACTTTCCAGTGGTCAAAAATGTATCCATTAGCAGCATGGGCAGCTATAGGATAGGCCCCGCCCTCAGTTGTAGTTGTGTTTCCATCTTTATAATACATATTGTAAAATTCTATTGCACCTCCATCTGTGGGAACTGTGTGAAATGTTATAGTGTATGTGGGTGCATAGGGTGTAGCTTGTATGGATATGCTCTTATTTCCCTCCCCCGCAGAGTTCACCGCAGTTATAAAGTATGTGTATGTGACGCCATTAACCACCGTAGTATCATTATAATAGCATTGACTTGCAGAAACACTACTCAGCAAGGTATTGTTTCTGTAGATTTTATAATCTATTATTGCTGCGCCACCATCATCACTAGGCGCCTGCCAACTCAAATTTACAAACCTGTTGCCAGACCTTGCTTTCAGATGCAACGGCGCGCTAGGCACGGTCATAGGTGTAGCGCTTACTTCATTACTCTTTGCGCTCTCGCCCGCTGCATTTAGGGCAGTTACATAGTAAGTATACGTTACACCATTAACAACATCTGTGTCATTGTAATATAGTTGCAAGCTGGATACTTCTGCAAATAACGAGCCGTTACGGTATATTCTATACTCAGTTATTGTGGCCCCACCATCGTTGCTCGGTGCTCGCCATGTTAGCATTATATACTCATTACCAAATCTCGCATTTAAGCCTATGGGCGCATCTGGAACGTACATGGGGGTGGTGCTAACCTCGTTGCTGGCTTTACTCTCACCCTCTGAGTTAAGGGCTGTAACATAATAAATATAGGTAATACCATTGCTCACATTTGTGTCATTATAATAAAGTTGAGAACTAGGTACTTCTACCAAGAGAGCACCACTGCGATATATTTTATACGCTATAACATCATCTCCACCATTATTGCTCGGTGCTTCCCAGCTCAAGTTTACATATTTGTTTCCTGAGTGGGCTATCAAATTTCTAGGGGCACTTGGTTCGCCCACAGGCATTGCATTTACTGTGGTGCTTGCCTCACTTTCCCCGACAGAATTTACCGCAGTGATGTAGTATGTGTAAGTTATCCCATTAACTACTTCTGTGTCGTTGTAATAAAGCTGTGATGCGGGCACGCTTGTTAGTACTGTGCTGTTGCGGTATATATTATATTTTAAAATTGCACTTCCGCCATTGTCGTTCGATATGTTCCATGTTATATTTACATATTTATTACCAGTGCTTACTTTAAGATTGTTGGGTGGGGAAGGCACGCCCATTGGTGTGACACTAATTTCGTTGCTCTTTGCGCTCTCTCCTTCTTCGTTTACTGCAGTGACATAGTATGTATATTCAATACCGTTGCTTACACTTGTATCGTTGTATACAAGCTTATTTGAAGAAACGTTGGCAAGAGATGTATTGTTGCGATATATATTATACCGTATCAGGGGGAGCCCGCCATCGTTCAACGGAGGTTCCCAGCTCAAGTGCACATAGCCTTTGCCTGCACGTGCAGTTAAATTTTCCGGTTTGCTTGGCTCTCCCAATGACATTATCTTTATTTCATTGCTCTGTTTGCTCTCTCCCGCCGTGTTTAGTGCCGTAACATAATACGTGTAATTTACCCCGGGGGCAGTAGTGGTGTCGTTGAACCACAATTGATTAGAAGAAACATTATCAAGAAAAGTGCCATTTCTATATACTCTGTAACTTTGAATATATGAACCGCCATCACAACTTGGTATGTCCCATGTTAAATTGATGTATTTGTAACCTCCACTACCAGTAAGATTTTTTGGAGCACAAGGAACGGTCATAGGCTTTGCATATACGATATTGCTAGGTGTGCTATTGCTTTCAGAATTTACTGCAGTAACATAATACGAATAAGTTATCCCGTTGACTAGCCTCGTGTCATTATACCATACTTGGTTTGAAGAGACATATGATATCAAAGTACCATTTCTATAAATATTATATTTGCTAATTAATTTAGAGCCATAAAGAGGAGGCTGCCAACTCAAGTTTATTGACTTGTTCCATGAGCTAGCACGCAAACTTAGAGGGTGAGATATAACATTATTTAAGCTCACATTTTTTAGAGGATAGTAATCCACAGCTTTTGCACTTCCATCAATTAGATATGGCCAATCAACTATGTTATCTTTGTTATTATCATTTGTTTCATTATTGGCCGCCCAGTCTAGCCAGTAATTACCAATTCCACTTGTTGAATTCCAGTGATTATTATCGCCCTCATCACTTGCCTGAATGTAGGAGCTGTTGTATGATGACATCGAGCCATTGTTGTTATATAACAAGTTGCCATAAATTGTATTCTCACTTGTATCGCTCTTTAAAACTATTCCATACTTTTCTGCGTAAGAGATATTGTTGAATTGAATGATGTTGTTATTTGCACTCTCAACATAAATCCCGTACCCGCTTATGCTAACCAAGGAATTATTTGACACAAAATTGTTATTTGAGTATTGAATATGAATGCCATAATTTGTGTGATTAGATATGGTG
>JALULR010000259.1 GCA_027056155.1 DHVE2 group archaeon | reverse complement strand
GATGATAGTGAGCTGGCTCGTTGGGTACATCGTGCACTGAGGTGATGGCCTTGCGCAAAGTAGCAGCCATTGCCTTAATCTCTCTCTTTGTTCTTTCTGCTCTTGCGGTCATAACCTTCGTGCCAGTGCCAGCGCATGCAGCCATTTCACAGCAGCAAACTCTCGGAGCAACACAAAATGTAACGATAGCGTACAGCGAGAACTTTGACGATGACACGGTGGGACAGGTACCATCGGCGAGCTGGTACACTTATGAAGGCGAGAATAGTAATGTGGTAGTTGTGTCAAACACTACATCTCATAGCTCTCCGAACTCGCTCTATTATCCAGAACCTAGTGCAGAACAAGATGCTATGTTCAATTTCACAGCTCACAAGGCGCAATACACTTATGTTTCTTGGTGGATGAATGAAGATAGCAGCAATACTTTATTCGCTTTTGATTTGTGGGCACTAAATTCTACAGGTGGAGAAGTAGACATATTCTCAGCAGAATGGCCGTCTAAGTATCACGCCGATGCCACTAACGATGTGGCAGTTCATTACAATGGAGCATGGAGTACACTTAAATATACGGATGGAACAAGTGTTAGTTTTATAGGTGGGCAATGGGTGCAAGTGGAATTTTTCATAAATTGGACAGCGCAAAATCTCTACATAATTTACAATGGTAAGCAAACGGAGACAATACCTTTTGACTATGCAGGAACAGAGTTGTGGGGTATTAAATTCCATTCAAACAACAATTATCAATCGGTTGCGTACATAGATGATATAGAAATCGGGAACATAACATCAGAGAGTAACAATAGTGGTGGCGGAGGAGACAATAATACCGTAGATAACACTATAACCGTTAGTTCATCTGGATACACGCTTCCAAACTCAGACCCGCAGGGACTTTATTACGATGGTACATATTTCTATGAAGGTACAACAGATGATAAGGCGATATACAAATCAACAACATCCGGTTCAACCGAACAGTCATACAATATGCCCGACGACCACATGGTAGCTATAGATTACTACAACGACACAACAATCATGGCAACAGAATGGAGCAATGGAAAGATGGACTTTGTAAATTTGCAGAGTGGCAGCATTGAGAGAAGCATTGATTTCAGAAGTTTAGGGTGGAGTGATAGCTTAACGAACGAATCAGAGTCATGCAGGTATTTCAATGAAAGCGATTATATATTCTTAATTAAGTGGG
>JALULR010000258.1 GCA_027056155.1 DHVE2 group archaeon | reverse complement strand
AAACGAGCATATCTACACCCTCGCTCATCAAATCCCGCACTTTGTTTCCGATTATGAGCCCGGTGCCGAGGTGCACGCGCCCAGACGGTTCAATTCCCACATATCCCCGTGGAGTGCCTCTTAATTTTTCTTCCAGCTCGTCTTTTGTAATAATTTCAACTACATTGCGCATTAGCTTTGCGTCCATAGTTCGAGAATGACGAATGATATAAAAAATATTGCAGTAGCCATTGGAAAACTTGTCAGTATATGTTAATAATGTGAAGGCTTGAAAGCTACCCCTTGTAGCAACTATAAATTTAAATAAATGTGTGTGATGTAAATGCACATGACAAAGCGAAGGGAGAGCACCAGAAAAAATAAAGACGATGCAATTGAGAGCATAATCAGTTTCAGGGACTTTTTTCGTATATTTCTAAAAGTTATATATGCTATGCGTAAAATATTAACAGCACTATTCTCATTTATCATAGGAATAGGCATACTGGTGGGGTACATAGAGCATATAGGATTCTGGAATGGGATATACCTTGCCTTCGTTTCTGCGCTAACCGTAGGATACGGAGACCTAACACCAAAAACCGCAATTGGCAAATTTTTATGTGTGGGTGTATTGCCAATAATTGGCATGCTTCTAACGGGCATAATGGTTGCAGGAGCAATAAAAGCCATCGAAATTGGAAACGAGGACATGAAGAGAAAGAAGAGTTCCAAGGCTGAACGCCCAAATTTTGTCTCGCCAGCTTTAGTAAAGAAAAAAGATAAATGAAACGCTATTACTAATGTTCTTCTATTTTTTGCGTACTAACTAAATCCTTCCATGTGCCACTTTTTTCAAAATAGTAAAGAATATAAAAAATCGGTATCCATGCAACGAGAGCTCACATAGACATTGCTAACATTGTTATTATCTCTCCCATCTATATTTTAACCGCTTACCCCCATATTTAATTGCTTTTTTCTATGGTAGAGCCATATCCCTGCTATCAATGCACCTGCTGAGGTAATTATAATTGTACTAATTATTATATAATTAATCGATGTTGGCGGTGTTGAAGTCCCCCCAACCGTATATATTTGCAACTCTGTTTTTTCACTCTGTGCATTTTTCACACTCACATACAAGTTGTGAGTAATGGGATTTACACTAATTATAGAAATTGGGTTGTATTCTTGATAATCATATTTCCATGTGATATTATCCATCTTTCCTACAA
>JALULR010000257.1:690-1234 GCA_027056155.1 DHVE2 group archaeon | reverse complement strand
CTCTTCGCGCTCAAGCTCCCTGAGCTTTTCAACATCATCGACGCGGTGCGGGTTAAAGTCCGAGTTTTTCACAATTACAATTATGCGCTCTTTGGGCACGCCCTGCTTCATAAGATAATCAAGTACGGTAAGTATTCGCTCAACCCTACCCTTTTTGCTATCTTTTTCCTCACCGCCATACATCACATTGCGTCCATCAACTACAATTACTTCGTAGTCCTTGCTCCTGTTTACTTGTACATTTTTCTTAAACTCATTTATGTCTGGGTGCATGTAAAAAAAACCGTTGTGTAGCTCGCCAAACCGCTTGAATAAATCACTTCTAAGATATATCTCCAAAAGCTCCACAGGCACATCGAGTTCACTCGAAAGCTCCTGCACCGAAAGCTTGCGCTTTTTCTTTCCTAGCTCGTACTTCTTTAGAGATATTGCCAGCCGCAACGCGTTTTTCTCTCTGTACCCCTCAGCGATAAATCGGCGAATCCAATCTAAATTGTTGTTAATCATGCCGTATATTTCAAACCTATTTTGTGGTGCGACATAA
>JALULR010000257.1:0-680 GCA_027056155.1 DHVE2 group archaeon | reverse complement strand
CTCTTTTCCATCTATTACTACCTCTCTTACCATTTTGCCATCTGCCTTTAGCAATCCAAGATGTGCAAACTTGCGAAGCTCTTCTAAATTTGCAGGCGTGCGTGATGAGGAGTATTTTACATTATCTGCCATCTTCCACACTACATAGTACTCGTAATCTTTTTTCCGTGCTAGGTACTTTTTATAGCTTACTGAAAGTGGCATCTTTAAGCTCTTTCTGCGAATTGTCTCACGCAGCGAGTACTTGTTTCCGCTCACACCTTCTAAGATTATTTGGTCATCTCCAATGTGGAATCTCTTTATTTTGTCCTCTTTGCCGTTTAACTTTACGGATACTAGGCCTTGGGCAATGAGCTCTTCAAAGCTCTGCATATCATAACCTTTTTCTGTGCTCAAAAGAAACTCATCATAAGTGCCAGTCTTCTCATTGCTGTAATTTTCTATAAACTCTTTTATCCGAGGATACTCTGCTATCTTCGGAAACAGCTCTTCTAAGTATACAGGCTCGGAATAGCCTCGTGAACCAATGACCACTCGTGAGCCGTCGCGCTCCGGGGCTTCCAAAAGCTCTGCATCATCGAGAGCGGAGAACAGCGAGCCTAGTTTTTTAAGCAGGGGATAGTCTTCCATGACCAGTCCAAACTTGCGTTTCATTACACACTCATCGTAAGTAGTTATGC
>JALULR010000256.1 GCA_027056155.1 DHVE2 group archaeon | reverse complement strand
CCGATAAAGTGCATTATCATCAAAGTTAATTTTGGCATCGAGTGCCATTAAATTCCCTTCGGCTGTTACCACTAAAGGGTTGATTTGCATGAGCGAGGCATCTTTTTCAAAACTCCTCGTAAATGGGAAAAGATAGGAAATGTGGTAATTCTTCCGCCTTTTGGTGCTGATGAGTTCCTCTTGCCCATCATTGGCGAAGTTTATGCTCGTGTATTAGGTGCCAAGGCAGTAGCAATATATGAAGGAATCAGCGGGGAGTATAGAGAGAACTCGGTTATAACAATATGGGGTAAAGATACAGAGACGGTACATGTTGAGAACGGGATAAAATATACCATAGATGTATCAAAGCTCATGTTTTCCTCGGGCAACGTGGACGAGCGAATAAGAATATCCAAATTGAATATGAGCGATGAGACCGTTATGGATATGTTTTCTGGCATTGGCTATTTTACGCTTCCAGCAGCGAAGGCGGGAGCTAAAAAGATATACGCCTGCGAAAAGAACCCTGTGGCTTTTTATTATCTCCTCAAGAATAGAGAACTAAACAACATGAGTAATATTGCACCATTGTTTGGTGATAACCGTATTGTATGTCCACTTGGTGTAGCGGACCGCATACTAATGGGATACTTTGATACATTTGACTTTTTTTACTACGCGCTCCAATATTTAAACAATGAGGGTGGTATTATACATTATCATGACCTTGTTAGAGGTAAAGATGAAAGTGAGTTGGTGCGTAAGCTTAGAGCTGAGGCGGATAACAGTGGATTTAAAATAGCATCTTATAAAAAGCGCGTAGTGAAATCCTACGCTCCTCATGTATGGCATGTGGTGCTAGATCTCGTTATTGAAAAAAAATAATTTATTAATAGTTGAGCCCAATCATGCCTTATGGATTGGAATTTTTATGTTTCCGCCATAGTCGGTTTTGTCCCATCATTTGGGATTTTATATGCTTCATGGGGCAAGCTAGAAGGTTTGTTCAGCGAGAAAAAGCTGTTTTTTAACTATTTTATCGGTTGGATAGTAGGAATTCCGATTGCCATATTTTTCCTGATAGGCATGGTTTCAGTTCGTGCGTATCTGGATTTAAGCATATTCTTCATCATTCTCTTTGCTATCTTCACCGAAATGGCAAAATATATTTATTTAAACACGCCGAAGAAGAAGGACGATTATGCTTTACCGTACTATGGATTTGCCTTTGGGTTAGGAATATCTGCAATTTGGAGTGTATCTCTTACATATTATTATCTTCGAATCCCCATGGACAATGCTAATTATGCTGGGGCATCTTTGTCCTTCTTGCTTCTTGCGCTGGCTATGGCTTCTGTCCATGCATCTACTGGCTCAATGTTAGGATTTGGCATATACAAAAAATTCTGGGAAAAATACTTATTGCATTCTTTTGGTTATGCTATTTTGTTTAATTTCTCGCTTCTTCCATTTATTTGGGGCATGCCCTATTTTCTCTATTTTTGGGGCTTGCTAGTTGGTATACCTATCCTCTACTACAAAGTTTATAAACGAATACTTATATATACTATCCCAAAGAAGGTGATGAGAGAATGGAGAAAAAACAGAGAATAATAGCAAAGGCAATTGCGGTGGCACTTGTATTGCTTGTAGTGTATCTCTTTATGCCATATATAACAGCCATGGTGGAAAATCCACCCGGTGAAAACTATGTACTCCTCCCCAAAAAATTAAAGTTTGAGTTTGAGAGGATTGCAGTTATAAATGTAGAGAGCCCCCAAGCAAAATATACTATTAATTTTACCATTCCAACAAATAGCTCATATCAAAATGTGGTGGTGCATGACCTCTCACAGCACGCTCACCGAACTATTTATCACGATTACAATAGAACATGGTGGTCGTATTCACAAACTTGGTCTTCGGAGATTGTTATAAAATACAGTGGCGTAGCTTATACAAAGACATGGAATATCAGCGATGCCCGTGATGTCTCAGCTATACCTGAGAGCTTGAAAGAACAGTACAATCACAAAGAGTACCTTATCGAGACTAATTATACTACCCACGAGACAAAAAAATTCTCAGTTATTAATCCAGATGACCCGCAGATTAAAAATTTGACAGAGAAGATAACGCAGGGAAAAGACAACGTTCTTGACAAGCTGCGCGTAATTTATGATTTTATAGTGCATAATTTTCAGTATGTTACCGAGCGGAGCGGGCAGCCTAAAACTGCCGCGGAAGTTTGGAGTGCTAGGCGTGGAGACTGCGATGAGCTTTCTTTCGTTTTTGCGAGCATGGCAAGGAGCATAGGCATACCTGCGTGGGTAGAGTATGGGCTTCTCTACACCAACGGATTGTGGGGCGATCATGCGTGGATACAGACTGTAGTACCGGACGCTAGAGGAATTGAAAGGGTAAATATCGATGTTACTGCAGAGGTTGGCAAGAAGGACCTTGGTCGCGGGTTCCTAGTTAGAGACCCATATCGTATAACAGAATGGATTGACGACGGAAATAGCAAGCATCTAAGTGCATACTATCAACTAATGGTATATACTGGGAACGTAGATGCGCAACCCATCGCCGTGAAAGTTATATCTGTAACTCCAGAGGGCGAAGAAAGACTTTATGTGGGTAGCAAAATGCCCTCATGGCTAATGCTCCTAATCTTTCTGGTGATAATAGCGGCGGTGATTGCGATAATAGTTAGAATGTGAACTGGTGCATATCTTTTTCCATAATTTCTCCCGTGGTAGCATTAATAAAAACTACACCCTCTCTGCCCTCACATACCCACACTGGCAGATAGTGCAACCCTAAATAATTTATTTTTATGCTATTTTCTAGAGGTTTAGTCTTTCTTTTTTCGATTATTGTAATATTATCGTCTTCCACGGACACCTCTTTCTCTGTAGTAAATTCTTTAATCAAAGCCTCTTTTGCCTTTTCTTCACAGTCATCTACTGATTTTTCAGGCTCTATTTTTATGTGGGGAATATCAATGTTGGCGGTAGTTTCAAAGCCAGTTTTCCAAATTTCATGTTTGCCTTGAATTGCGTCCATTGCAATAATGCCGCTCATTAGCTTTGTGTCCGCTGTACCCTCTACCACGAGCTTGAAAGAGTACTCAAAGATATAGTATGGCTTTAATTTTAGCTGAGTTTTAAATACCCCAACATACGCACTTGCAATGTTAATTGCTTCATTCTTCGTGATATTCAGTTTTATTATCTTCTCCTCTCCGCTATCAATATCATCTATTATGATGGGTATAATATCCGGGTCTTCTAGCTCCTCAACTTCGTCGTATTCTATGTCTTCTACCTCTACATCCTCTTCCTGCAATATGGGTAGCTCATCGCCCCTTTCGTGGAGCTTGAGAATGAACTCCCCAATTAAACTTGCAAGCTGCTCCCGTGAAACCAATACAATACCCATCTTCTTTGCAATTTCTTGCGCGAGTTTATCATGGCCTTTGATGCAGAATATTGCCTTATCACCCATCACTTGTTCAGTATCTCTTGAGAATTTAATTACATGGTCCCCGGTGACCTCTTCTTTATCTTCCAGATAGTAAACCTCAAGTTGCCCTCCACCGAGCCTTGCCCATATAAACTCATCGTCTCTATCTACAATTTCCCCGCCCATGTCCTGAATCATCATCTTGATGAGCTCTTTGAGATTCACATGCATGTATTTACAACTCCGTATTAATCATTTTCCTAATCTCGTTTAAGAGAATTCTAAAATCAGTGACAATGGTGCCATTATCATTTTTAATGTGTGATTCAATTTTTTCAATTACCTCATCTACGCTAGCCCCTTCATTTTCTTGCACAAACTTACGTATAGTGTTTATGTTCTCGATATACGGTGCCACATTCTCAAACGCTTGGTAGAGCATAATTGAAATAAAAGGATAAAGGATAAAAAACTTTCTACATTAGTACGGAGGTGGCTGTTGTGGTGGTGGCGGGTTGTTGTAGTACCCCGCACCATGCTCGAGCTCTTCGAGGTACATGAACATTACCAACAGCATAAGCAGGCCAGCTAAAAATCCGAATATTACTCCTAAAACTGCCCAAATCATCATGGTTTCCTTAGCTTCCCCGTAACGTCTGGCTCGTATCATGCCATCAAATTCAGGTATCTTTGTGTAAATCAGGAGGTTAATTATTCCTACTATTATGTAGTAGCCTACCCATGGCACACTGAAAAAGTCTCCGATGGCAACCATAACCCAGCCGTTCCATGCCGCGCCTATAAATCCAAGTATGCCTATTATCAAAGCTAATACTTTGGCTATATTTAGTAAATCTAACGCACTTCTCACCTTGCTTGATTCCCCAATTCCCGGCTGCATGGGGCCCGGTGCAGGAGGTGGTAAATTACTTCCTTCCATAAGTAGCAGAGAGATTATACTTATTTAATATTTTCGTCGCATTTCTCGTATTTCTTTGGCATAGATTCTCACAATCTCCCTAGCAGCAGCACCGCCCCTATGCACAAAACGCTCTTTGGTCTTTATCTTGTGTATAACCGCATGAGCGCCGTTTATGTCTAGTATGTCCCCGATATAAAATTCCTCGTCAGGGGTAGCCACAATTTCCGAAGGTATGGTTTTTTCGCCACGATTAACCGAAATCTTTATTATTATTTTATCGAAACGCTTTACCCAAAGCGTTTTTATGTCTTTCGCAACTGCCTTGCTAACTCTTTTTTCTTTTGTGTCTATTGCTGTTATAATCGAATTTACGCCATTTACCTTTATTTCTTCACCCACTGATAGTATGTCGTCCTCAAATGTGGTATACTTTTGAACTGTGGATTTATCTTTGGAGCTTGTTATGGTCTTAATATCTATCATTTTGTCATCTTTTATTATTTTTGAGTAGGTGTATCCACAATTTTTGCACTTTAAAATATACTCTTTGCCATTCTTTGTCTCACGGTATGAGATTATTTCATGCTCAGTTTCCTCTCCACAGTTGGGACATACAAGATACATAGCTGTGCATACCCTAATCTTTTTAAAACTTTCGTGAAGTTTTTAAGCAAATATGCATAAAGGTTATATACTCTAAATTATGTGGGGTATCTATGGCAGATAAAAAGAAGGATTATAGCTTGTGGGAAGTAGTGAAAGTATCAGAGACGAAGAACGGACAGTACAGAATCACATTGAAGAAGAGAATAGCGAAGGAACTTGATGTCAAGGGCGGAAACTACATAGTGTTTCTGAAGAACGAAAACGGTGAGATGGTAGTCAAAAAGCTAGAGCTCAAAGATATGAAGCTCTAAATTTTCAATTGTCTGTATCTTTTTCTCATTTTTCTGTATATCTTTTAAATACTAATATTGCGGTGGCAGTTTTGTGCTTAAAGACGAACTTAGAGAATATGGACTTCCTGCGGAGAAAATTGAAAACATTTGCGAGCATGACGATTCCATAGAGTCCATATTAGATTCTGAAG
>JALULR010000255.1 GCA_027056155.1 DHVE2 group archaeon | reverse complement strand
ACCATTAAACGTTATCTCTCCCCCGCTTGTTGGATTACTGTGAAATGATAATGTATAATATATTGGCGTAAACACGGCAGTAATAGACCCTGCTCCTGAGACTGCTGCTGTGGTCGACTGCGATGTTGTGCTTGATACACTCACACTTCCACTCGTCTCCCAGTGGTCAAACTGATAGCCCGATGCTGGATTCGCCGTTATCGAGTAACTCCCCGCTGTAACACTCGCTGATTGCCCATTGGAGTATGTGCCACCATTAAACGTTATCTCTCCCCCGCTTGTTGGATTACTGTGAAATGAAACAGAGTATACGTCCTGAGTTTTTAAAGAAGTCCATGCAGACCTATATGTTACTACAAGATTAGTTGGGCCACTACCTCCAGCATCTTGGAGATTACCATCCATATATGCTGCCCAGCTATACTGATTATGAATTTTAACAGATACTTCCATCTGATAATAATACGTTGTCCCTGGCTGAAGCCCTGAATCCGTAACCTGAGCAGTAGATGCGTAATTACTTGAAGAGTATACCTCAACATGATTACTCCCGTCTGAATATTCAGACCGATATATAGTAAGGCTATCAAACTGAGCATAGGCATCATATTCAGAATAATATCCATTGTTATTACTCATACCATACAATGCAGTATCATGATATTCAAGAGTTATACTATTTGTTGATGAGGATACACCTGTTATATATGGAACCTCTGCAACACCAAATCCATCAACCTCACCAGAGTCTCCGTTTGAGGTCTTCACATACATGGAATAGCAACCACCGGGAGATAAATCATATCTAGTACTACCAGCGGGGTATCTGTATCCATCAAACTCGATGAGTGTTTCATCTTTATTAGTAACATCAGGAATATCACCCCAATTGTAACCATAATCATCACAAGTAACAATATATAAATGGTAATGATCGCTACCCCAGTTTCCACTGTGTGCATTTATAACAAACATTCTTGCGCCGTGTTGATAGTCAGCATACGAAAATAAGGGCTCAGGAGTACTTACATCTCGTGCAGATGTCCCAACCACATGAGAAAGTTTCATTTGATTGGACACATTTCCCACTTCACTACTCATTAACAGCAAGAAAACAACACCTATCGTTATGGCAATTACCCACTTTTTATGTTGTTCCATAAACATGCATTCCACCACCTATGTTATATACAACCTTAACAACCTAAACGTATATAAATATTATCAAAGGAAGAAGGAATCGGACATGTATATTAAATAGAACATAAAAACTAAGTATTAATTATTATAAAAATTATGAGACCATGAATTTCATAGTGTACACAATACTTAAAAAATCTAGGAAAACTCTAGCAAAATGAATAAAGTATTAACAAAGAGATATTTTTACACGTATTTCCCAGATATAGTGAACATGTAATTTTTATACAACCATTCTACATGCTTGAGAAAAAAAGGATACTTTATTCTTAGAAAAAACTTTTAAAGCTGCATCGTGATACTCGCTTATGCAAATTAGATACAAGCTCTGGTTTGAAAGCGAGAAGGGGTACATATTTGGCAAGGGTGCTTACGAATTATTAAAGAAAGTAGATGAGCTTGGTAGCATAAGAAAAGCGAGCATAGAAATGGGCATATCTTACAGGCACGCATGGGGCTTAATAAGAGAAATAGAAGAAAACCTCGGCATAGCGGTGGTAAACTCCGTGCGCGGTGGCAGTGCAGGTGGAAAGACCATGCTAACAGCCGAAGGAAAAAAACTTATTGAGAGATATGAGAGGTACATGAATGTATTTGAGTATGTGAAAGAGCATCCGTATATCAAGCCCTCGCTCACAGTGGATATGCTCCTTGTAGAATCTGGAAAAATCCTGCTTATAAAAAGAAAACGCGAGCCTTTCAAAGGGTTATACGCTCTTCCAGGTGGATTTGTAGAGCATGGTGAAAAGACGGAAGAGGCAGCAAAAAGAGAGATGCTAGAAGAAACCGGGCTAAAAGTGGAAATAGAAAGATTAATAGGCGTGTATTCAGACCCGCACAGAGACCCAAGAGACCACACAGTAACCATAGTCTACAAAGTGAGAAAGATAGAGGGTGTGCTTGAAGGTGGCGACGATGCCTCAGAGGCTAAATTCTTCCCTATAAGCGCACTGCCAAAACTAGCCTTTGACCATAGAGAGATTATAGAAGATTACCTTAAACAAGAGAGCTAACCTCCCGCATCACGATACTATTAAATTTTTAAGCGGAAAATGTCTGCTTATTATCTCTTTTGCCAGTTTTAGATTTCTGCCATCTCTGCCAATAGCTCTCGCTTTTTCCCTAGGGTCCACATAAACTACTATACTAAACTCACCACCCTCATTGTTAACCTTTACATTCTTTACCCCGTATCTTCGAAAGATATTGTACACAAACTTAGATACATCTGGCGAATACTCCACCACCATCACATTTTTCTGTAGCATTTTGCGAAGTTTCTGTACTTTTTCGCCTCTGTTTTGAAGCACTCTCTTAATAGTATGAGGATACACAATAAATATTACTAGCTCCTCTTTTTCAATGCAATCTTTGACGTCCACATTAGTCGCCGCTTCAAATAAAGAGATATAGCGGAGAGTTTGCGCATTAAACTTCATGCTCATATAGTTCACTTCACCATTGCTGATAACTTACTCTCGCCCTCTGAAACTACAGTGACCACAGACACACTAAAAGGTTTTCCGCATAGTGCACCTAGCTCAAAACCATCGCCATCAAACTGTACCTGAGGCACATCTCCGCTTATAGATTCCGGAGCGTTAGTAGCTACGATAAGTAGCTTTGCCTCACCTTTTGCTATCGCCTTTTTCGCCTGCTTTATTCCAATATATATTTTGCCCGTCTTAATTATCTTTTTAAGCTCTTTTGCAAGTGTATCCCTATTCATTTAATTCACCTCTTTTTAGGTTTATAAATTAGCACAACGGCACCTGTACCTAGGGTAACAGGCTGACCCACTATTATATTTTCTGCCACACCATTAAGCTCATCAACCTCTCCAGTCACTCCCGCTGCGAGCAAATGCTTGGAGGTAATTTCGAACGCGGCCCTAGCCAATACGCTCTCTTTCTGCCCAGCAACACCATGCCTTCCTATTGCTTCTACATATCCATTATGGGTCATCATATCCGAGACTAGCATCAAATGCCGTATATCAACGCTCAAGCCCTGCTGCTGCAAAGTATCGAGAGCCTCGTTTATAATTGAGTTTCTCGCAGCTTCTACACCTAGCACATCTGCAATCTCCAATATATTGTTAGTTTTTGTGCGCTTTCCATCTACTCCATCTAAGCTAAGCACATCTCTGAGATTCGAACCCTGAGTATATATGACCCATTCTCCGGTATCGCTAGCTTTTCTAACTATCGCCCTGCTGATTCCCTTTATTCCCTTTAGATTCAATGCACTGATTTCGTTAGATAATCGATTTAAATTTTTATAAGAGGGCTCTGTAAGCCTTACCTTAATTTCATCGCCAACAAGCTCTACAGTATTTTTAACTTTAATCTTAGATAAGTTCTCAATAATATCATCTTTTTTAACACCGCGATTCTCCATTTCTTCAGCATTAGGTCGTATAATCACAGACATATCAGTAATATTTGTTATAATATTCGCCACATCCTTAACAAGGGTGCTCTCAATCTTCCGAGCTATCTCACCAGCAAAATCTTCGTTGTATCTCTTAGATTCCTCTAAGTATATCGTCATCATGGGCGTAGATGGCTCCCGGCGTGCATCTACTATCTCTATAAGCCTCGGCAAACCGAGAGTTACGTTCATCTCAGCCACACCAGCATAGTGGAATGTTCTCAGCGTCATCTGCGTACCCGGCTCGCCTATGCTCTGTGCGCCAATTATTCCCACCGCTTCATAGGGATCCACTCTGTGCTTCTCGTAAATCTCCACAACTCTTGCAATAAGCCGCTTAAGCTCTGTCTTTTTCATGTTGTATTTTTCTAGGGAATTGGCAATTTGCTCAATAACCGAAAAAGGAAGCTCAATATTGTGCTCTTTTTTCACCATCTCATATAGCTCAAGCTCTTGCTCTGTCAGCTCTCTATACTTCTCTACTGTGACCTCGCCACTAGCAGCAAGAAGTCCATAAGAGTACTTTGATACTCTCTTTATCGCCTCCCCGTTCTCTTTACTAAACTCAGATAGAGGAATCGATGCAATCTCTTGCACCTCTTCGATTTTTACAATGCTCTTCAAATTTTTAGTAGAGCGTCTCAATATGCCCTCCATGGGCTCGTAATCTCGCACCTCTGATATCTTTACGCGGTAATTTGCCTCTTTTCCCTTCAAAGTGATATATGCGTAGAAGGGCGGCTCTATCTTTATTGAAAAATCTAGAGCATAGTATATAGGTGCATTTAGCATTATACTCTCTACATTATTGAGTTTGTCTTTCCATATAAGGACCAGACTCTCCTTGGCAGCGGTCATTTTTTCTTCCTCCTTTCAAGATATTCCACTCCAAACAAATCTACCAATACGTCCTCTACATTGATTCCCTTATTCCAATTGCTCTTAGTGGGATCTAAACCATCTTCGCCGTATTTAAACTGAATTATGTTATTGCCTGTATCCACCACCACACCGTCTTCCCTTACTTTGAGGTCTTCGAGAGCATTAATTAAGCGCCGTTGCATATATCCTGAGCGAGAGGTACGAACCGCAGTATCTACCAAACCCTCTCTTCCACCCATTGAGTGGAAGAAATACTCTGTCGGATTTAATCCTTTTTTGTATGAAGACTCCACAAACCCACGCGCCTTTGCTCCTAAATCACCACGCTTGAAATGCGGTAAAGTGCGGTCCTGATAGCCACGATGCAATCTCTGACCTCGAACTGACTGCTGGCCTATGCTTCCCGCCATCTGCGACAAGTTTAACATTGATGCTCTTGCACCGCTTCTAGCCATAATAACTGATGCATTTTCCAAACCTAGGTACTTTGCAGATATCTTACCCGCCTCATCTCTCGCTTTAGCTAATACTCCCATTATCTCCATCTCTAATGTCTCTTCCATACTTCGGCCCGGCGCAGGCTGGAGCTGCCCTTTCCGGTATAAATCAATTAGCTTCTCTACTTTATCTTCCGCTTCTTTAATTACGCTCGCAATTTGTAACTTTGCATCTTCGGGGATATCTTCATCATCTATGCCCGAGGTAAAACCTTGGTAAGAGATTACTCCCACTGCTAATCTAGTTAAATTATCTATGAACCTACGTGCCATGGTCTTATCATTTTTTGCAATTTTATCTAATAGCTTACCCTTAAATGCACCTATGGCATTTTCATCTATCGTGCCTGCTAGAAGCTTACCATCTCTGATTACTACATAAGCATCAATAGGGCATTTTTCCTTTAGGCAATTACCCCCACACACAGAGATATCACATATTTTGCTCTTAAACTCAATGTTTATCCCTTTCTCAAGTATCATCGAGAATATATCCTTGCCAAGATAGTACTCTTTTCCATTCTCATAATGAGGCTCAGGAAGCCT
>JALULR010000254.1 GCA_027056155.1 DHVE2 group archaeon | reverse complement strand
TTAGGTTGAACGCCACTTGCACATTGTCATCGGGCAGCACTGGAGGCTTGCCCATGTCCATGGCAGTTATGTACGCGTTGTATAGAGTCTCTGTATCTTTAGTCTTCTCGTAATGCTTCAAAAATAACTTATTTGCCTCTTCGTACTCACCTTTGCGAGCATACGCACATGCCATATTATAGACGCTAAACTCATGCTGGAGATTTCTCAACTTCTCTATTGCATCATCATAGCGCTCAAGCATGGTATATACCGCACTCATGTTTATCTCTACTTCGGGATTGTCATCTATGTGCTCTGCAACTCTAAATGCGCGCTCCGCATCTTTGTATTTACCCATTGAGAACAGAATATCTCCTTTCAAGCTCCAAAATGTATGATTAGTAGAATTTTTGTTGAGTGCCTTATTGATGTACTTGAGTGCATTATCATAGTTTTCAAGCATTAGCTCCACGTAAGCATGAATATAGTGCACGTTTCCATCTTTGTCGGGTATAGCCTTAATGTTGTCTCTAGCTTTATTGTAGTTACCCATATTGAAATACACTAATGCCCTTAGGAGATGTGCGTCTCTCATTCTAATAGATGACAACAACTCAAGAGCACTTTTATGCATATCTAAGTTAATGAGCAATAACGCACGATTGAATGTAATTATGTCCTTCATTATGGGCTCTGTTGCATACTTCGAAGCGAGATTGAAGAAATTCATAGCTTCGTCGTTTTTTGAGTTTAGCGAGGAGAATATGCCTCTTGCGTTCCAATAAACTGCGTCTTTGAGTTGGGTCTCATAGAGCTTATCACCGAGCTTTTTAGCGCTATCCATCTCCCCCAGCATCATATATGCGCCAAATAGATTTGTAAGCGCTGCACCGCTCATCTCCAGATGCTCTACCCCATTTACAAGGTCGTCCATCAATATATACGCAATGCCGAGGTTGTTATGCGTGTTTTCTTTCTTTGTGTATTTGTCATCGGCTCGCATTGAGCGAGAGTACATATCAATTACTGTGCTGAGATTCAGTGCCTCTGCCTGCGGATAATAAGTAAGCACGCCTTGGGTTGCCTCTAAAAGGTGTACATCGCCAAGATATCTGAGGGCTGCACCGTGCTCCAATGAAGATAGCGTTTTCAAAGCGTTTCCATAATCACCAGTCTTAGCGTAGCCCAGGCCTCTTATTAAAATTGCCTCTTCAGAATCTGCATTTTCAGTGGCTTTTATTGCTTTTTCGTACTGCTCAAGATTGAGATATATTTTTGCGAGGTCTACCCGATGCGCAGTGCACCCTTTCTCTTCTGCAATCTTTAGAGCTTTAATTGCGAGGTCGTAGTTGCCAATGTCCATGAGTGCAGAGCCAAACAAGTACCAAGATTCTGCATCGTTTAGCTTATCTACTATCTTCTCGCCATAATTTAAAGCGCTTGCTACATCACCAATCTTCAAATAGACCTTGCACAACTCTTTCATAACATTTATGTCCTCTGGTACACTCCTTAGCATTTTGAGAGATTCATTATATCTTTTTGTAAGATAGTAAAGACGCCCTAACTGCACATACGTATCTTGCAAATCTCCTATTTCAAGGGCCTTTTTTAAATTGCGTTCAGCCTCTTTATACATTCCTAGCTCTATCTCTATTGTGCCTATCTTTGTGAGTATATCTGCAGAGTACTCAAACTCTTCCACGCGCTTAAAAACACCAAGCGCTTTTTTGTAGTTGTGCTCTTCTAATAGAATCTCGCCCAGCTTTTTCATCGCTTCTATATCCACTTTCTTTGATAAAATATGCTCGTAGAGTTTTTTGAGGTTACGTGTATCCCCCGTTCTCCGGTATATTCTCTCAGCTCGCTTGAGACTCTCATCATCGCCACTTTTTAGATAATACTCTGCAGCTGTTGCTAGGTCATCGGTAAGCTCGTAAGTATTAGCCAGAGATTTCAGTATCTTTGTGCTCTTTTCACCCTCTTCGAGAACCTTCAAATAGTACTCTCGAGCCCGATGCGGCTGGCCCAGTGCCATGTATATATCTCCTAGAAGAGTATATGTTTCTACATTCTGCTTGTTTACTCCTCTAAGTATATCTATTGCCTTAGTATACGCACCTAAAATGTAAAAGATCTTCGCACGAGTTAGGATTATGTCGTCTTTTTGAGGCATAGCACTGAGGAGCTTCAATGCATCGTTGTACTGCCTGAGCTTCATAAGCATGCTCACAGCAGCCATGCCAGAGTCTATATTGCCCGTCTTGTCATAATGCTCTTTGTATTTATCAGCGGCCTCACGGTATTGACCCCAATGCTCTAAAATCTTCGCTTGTCGTAGCACAGAATCTGGGTCATCGAGAGTATCGTATAGCTCATATGCCTTGTTTAAATCTCCGCCTTCGTATAGCAGATTTGCAAGTTTCTTTCTAGCAGTTGGTAACTCAGAGGCTTGCTCGTAATATGACTTTGCTTCTTCAACATTGCCTAATTTAATAGAGGCGTCGCCTTTAACCTCCAACAGCTCGGGCTCATCTCCCTGCACTTCTAGGATATCCTTGTATTTTTCCATCATGTACAGATTCTTCGCAACCATGCTGGGCATACCTAATGCTTCGTATATGCGCATACTCTTTCTATACTCGCCCATGCCATAAAGTGCGTAAGCAAGCTCAACATCGGAATTTATGTCCATAAACTCGACATTATGCATGCTCTTTAGTATGTTGTAAGATTCCTCGTATCTTTTAAGCGAGTTTAGAATTTTAGCTTTGACCAATAAATATTCAGGCGACCTTTTTATGCGTATGAGATTCTCAGCAGAGGTTAGAGCTTCGTTAAGCTCGTCCATTTTTAAAAGCGCTAGTGCTTTATAAAGCCAGAAATCGGGTAGATTAGGTGCAATCTTAAGCCCCTCATTGATGAATTTCATGGTTTTTTGTATGTCCCCTATTTCATAGCTTATCTTTACACCTAGCGCATATGTACCAGGGTCCTTCGATTCGCCAATCGTACGTTCTAAGTATTCTAGTCCCTTTTCTTTGTCGCCCAGAGAAATGTATATCTCTGCTAGCTCGCGATAGGTCTCTGGCACACCGCTTTCTTCAAGCTTTTTCAGAATCGCCTCTGCCTCTTCAAGCTTTCCTACATTTTTCAATATTCTGGATTTTAAAAGCAGAACTTCCGTGCTCTTTGCATTAACTTTGGAGATTATCTTGTAGGCCTCATCGTATTTGCCAAGCTCATACAAAAGCTGGGCTTCAAATATCAAATATTTCTTACGAGAAGAGCTCTTTGTAGCGTTGCGTATGTTTTCTAAAGCATTGTCTAAATCGCCCATGTTCTTATACGCTATGGCTCGAAGATAGTAGCCTTTACTAGCCTTGGCACCGCCCTTTGCAATCCAGTAGTCTGCAAGTTGCACCAAGTCTGCATAGCGGCCCATTTTAAGCAAAAGCAAGTCTCGCTTATCTTCGATATCCTCTAGCTCAGGGTGCTCTGCTAGTATCTTAGTATATGTATCATACGTGCCCTCAAAATCACCCTTTTCGTAAAGTATGTCTGCTCGCTTTATGAGATAATTTACATCTTTTGTTATGTCGTACAAGCGCAGGTAATAATCTGGAAGCTCTGCTTTGTCGTTTATCTTCTCTAAGAACGCTACAATCTTATTGAGCGCTTTTAGCTCGCCCGGATACAAGAGCGTGATTTTTCGGTATATATCCACCGCTTCATCGCGACCTAGTTGCTCGTAAATATCACCTAAGAGATACAGATTTTCCTTGGATTCTTTTAGTTTTACAAGCTTTTCTGCGTACTCGACGATCTCTTTATACTTGCCGAGCTTTAAGCCCACAATAATGAGGTTTTTTGTGCACATTGGGTTCATGCTCGCACATGCAGAGAATGCTTCGTAAGCTTCTTTGTACTTCTCTTGTTTCATATATGCTGCGCCAAGAATGGGCTGAGCGCGAGGCTCTGTAATATCTTCCAAAATCTCTATGGCCTTTTCAGGGTTGCTTTCAACTACCTTCTCCGCTAATAGAAGCTTTGCCTCTAGGTTATCGGGCTCTAAATTCAGTACTTTGTTTAACAGGAGTATCGCATCTTCATCATCGCTTATTCTAGCCAAATCTAGGTAATCTTTAGCTTCAAGATTGCTATTAATTAGCGAGTTTATTATCTCTCGCGCTTCGTCGAGGCGTCCGAGACTCTTTAGCACTTTGGCTTTGACAATCATCATTTCTCTATCATTGTCGTCGCCTATAAGCTCTAACGCTTCTTGCGGGTGCTCTTTATAGATTATATTTGCAAGGAGCTTTTTAGCTTCACGATTGTCCGGCTCTGCGCTTAATACTTTTCTAACGAGCTCTTCCGCTTCTTCTTTTCTAGTATTGTAAATTATCCGAGCTAAAAGCAACATGCACTCTGTCGAGCTCTCGTTTTGGTGCAGTGCACGGCGTGCATAATGCTCAGCCCCTGCCAAATCTCCGTTTCGATAGCGGAGCTTTGCCAATAACAAATACGCGCGCGGGTCATCAAGCTCACCAATTAGGTCCTCAGCGCTGGTGGGGTCTTCGTTAAATATATGCTCTGCAAGCATGATTTTGGCGGTGATGCATTTGGGGTTGAGCTCTAATACCTTTTCAAGATGGTTTTCTTTTTCGGCGCCTTCTGAAAGCTTGGCAAGTCCCAAATACGCTTTATAATCATCAGGGTTTATCTTTATAAGCGCTTCATAAGCTTTGCGAGATTCTTCAGGGTCTTTAGCCTCCAACGCTTCTGCCTTGATTCTCAGGGCTACAGGATTGTAAGGCTCCATGCTAAGAACCTTGTCTACGAGCTCTATGGCATCGCCTATCTCGTGCCGATGCATTATCTCCGCTTTGGCAAGAAGAACATCTACATTATCCGGGTCCACTGCCAAGATAGAGTCTATCTTTTCTAGCGCGTGATTCACATGCCCCTCATCGCTGTAAATGAGAGATAGCATGGATTTTACTCTGAAATCTCCAGATGGAAGCTCTAAAAGAATCTCCTTTGCTGACTCTTTGTCTCCGAGCATGTACTTTGCTCGGGCTAATGCAAAACGCAGGTCTTCAGTAGCCTTTTTCTCTATGCCTTTTTCGTATATCTCCTTAGCCTCTTCGTATTGACCCATATTCTCGTGATATTGCCCCAGCGTGAGATACACATACGGGTCATTGGAATCTTTAAGCTCTGATGCTGATTTATAGATTCGCGTGGCGATATCCGCATCGCCGAGCTTTAAAGCGGCAATTATGGCTAAGTACATTGCCTTGGGCACGGGTGCCCGCTCAAAAAACGCACGGTAGGTTCTCAAAACGCTTTCAAACTCTTTTTTGTTAAAATAGCATTCTAGAAGCTTGCCTGCATATTTTGCCCCTTCTGGATAATTTACAATTCTGCGATTTAGCTCATCGCAGTTTTTTTCTTCGTATGCAATGCGCATAAGAAGCACTTCATTGTTGCTGAGCTCTGCAAAGTGCTTGGCTTTATTTTTCTCCCCTATGTCTAAATAGCGCTTTGCCAGCGCACCGTGGAGCTCTTTGAGTACAT
>JALULR010000253.1 GCA_027056155.1 DHVE2 group archaeon | reverse complement strand
ATATACTACATGCCCGAGCGCATGATGGGCTCATCAGGTGTGTATGTACTAACCTCATCAAAAGACAAAAACCCCATAAGAAGCAATTTGGATATTGGAATTGCATATGGCCTAGAAAATATGAGTTACGTGGAGGGAGTTAGCCCGGAGATATTTGTATTCACGGTTATTCACAACCAACCAGTGACCATACGCGGTGTGATGTTCAAGAAATTTCTAAACCTTGAAAACGGAAAAATTGTTGCAGGCACGATACCGCATACAATAAATGGTGCAATGGTGGGCATACATGCCGCTAAAAAGCTAGATCTTCATGTTGGCGACAACCTCACAGTTTATGGCTCTTTTACAACTTCTATTGCAATTATCCACATTGTTGGGCTCTACGACACCCATGACCCCGCCGATGACGAGCTCCTAGTTTCACTGTCCACTGCTCGAAAGCTATCTGGCATACATAGTGGGGAAGTATCCATAATTCGCGTGAAAACCAACAATGCAAACAAAATTGATAAATTGATGAATCCTAAGTATCCAAAATTCAAAGCTGAGGTGAAAGCGCCTTCTCAAATTTATGTAGGAGCAAATCTTAATTTTTCGGTCACTATCAAAAACATGGGCAAAGATGCCGGCGCAGCGAGCATAAGCATTGGATTTCAGGGACACTATTACAACACCACAGAGCAAGTTCAAAATAACAAGACAATTACCCTGTCCCTGCCAGCGTTGCATAGCGGAAAGTATAATGTAACTGCTGTTGTAAAAAACGATATTTTTTATTATACATGCTACACTCAGGTAAATGTGCTCAAAAAGCCCGTGCTGCTCCAGGGCCCAAGTTTTGCATATATCGATACGCCTACTAATTATTCACTAACTACAATTAATAATGAGAGCATCACTAGCGGTAAATTAATAGTTACTGGCACAAATTATACAAAGTACTACGATGTAAACGGCTCTGCCACCGTGCTTTTTCCTCAGGCCGGGAACTACACACTCACTTACTATGGCGAAGAGTATATGAACAAATCAATTAATGTTAGTGTATACGCGCGAGTGGCATTATCTAAACTTGCTAGAATGGCGCCTAAGCCTATAAATGGAACCATTTATATTGCAAGATATGATGCAATAAAAATACTAACAAATGGCACTGCATACTATTCTGTGGATAATAGCAGCTATATAGAAGGAACTGTGTTGAATGCTAATCTCTCTGCTATGGAAAATCATATCATTGGTGTGCGTGTGATATATCGGTATTTTATGGCAGAAGAAAAGTATTTGTTGCATGTTATCGAGAATACTACGCCTAAAATTATGGCACCTATTGCGAATGGTAGCAGAGTGGTATATGGTGAGAATATCACATTTGAGTTTAAAGATGTACTGCCAATTAAATATATCAACTATTCTCTCAATAGCCACATTATCAATATCTCAGCTAATCAGAGTTTTAATCCTGACGTATGGAACTATACCTACAATCTAACACTAACAGTAAATTCTACCAAATTTGCAATATCACTAATGATGGAAGATGCGTGGAATAGAAGCGCAAGATACTCCGTACATTGCACTGTGGTTTTAGAGCGAGATATAATAAAACCGGAGATAATTGTGCATAATGTGACAATATGGGGTGGAAATCGCACCTTGGTAGAAGCGCAAGATAACGAGGGGGTAGCGAATATCTCTGTAAGATTCTACGGGCATTATTTTAATTCTACATCGGATTCGGTGTATGTGTATACTATGTTTAGAAATGCAAACACAGTAAGCTTTGTTCCAGAGGGTAAATACATAGCCACTGTGGCTGCTTACGATATCTCGGGAAATATGAACACCACAAATTTCACCATAACTATAGACAATACAAACGAGCTAAATCCTCCGGTAATCGTAGGCAAAACTCTTGTGGACTTGAGCAATGGGTATGCTATATACAGTGCGTTTGATAACGTGGGCGTGCTCAATATCACTGCGTACGAAAATGGAACCCGTATAAAGAGCAGTAACTCAGCTACATTAAATTTAACCAGCGCTGACTTTACCAATGGCGTGCACCATATTACAATTGAAGCACTCGACGTGAATTATAACTACGGTGTGTATTCTGTGGTCATTTTGAAAAATTATAGCGATAATATACCTCCAACCATTATTGCGGGACGTCTAGATATATGGGGCGGCAATTCTACCGAGGTGCGCGCTTCAGATAACGTAAAGGTCTCGAGTATTTCAGTGTATGTATTTGGCAGGTATTTTAATGGTACGCGCACTGCTATCATAAAAACGGTGTTTGTCAAGCAAGATAGCATTGAATATATGCCGCCGGGCACGTATTCTATGAGAGTAGTAGCTAGAGACATATATGGCAATGAAAATAGTACCATACTGTACCTAAAAATTGATAACACAAACGAGCTAAATCCACCTATATTTTTGCATGATGATTTCAAAGTATATAACGCTTCAGAGAACATTACAATTAAAGCTTTTGATAATGTAGGTGTGAAATTAATGTGGGTTGTATATAAGCACCACACAATATTTTCTACACCAGGCAATATTACCTCGTTTCGTGCATCGCTTCTTCCGTGTGGTTATTCAAATATAGAGGTATTTGCAGAAGACTACAACTCAAATGTAAATAATATAAGCATGCGGGTGCTTATTAAAGATGATATTAAGCCTTGGCTGTTAGAAAACACCAGCACAGTTTGGAGCGGTAACGACACAGTGATTCGTGGTGCAGATAATATGCGTGTTGCCAAGATGAGCGTGGATTTTGATGGCACGGTACTATCATCTTCTAATGGCACATTGATAGTTCCCACAAAACATGTAAAGCACTCGCAAATTGAGTACATGCCTGCTGGACGATATTATCTTAGCGTGACGCTGGTAGATTCTTCAGGCAATGTAAATGTTTCGCATTTTGAGTTAGTTATTAACAACACGGGTGAGAAGATACCACCGGTTATATTTGGCCCTGGATACGGTACACTAAACAGAACAAGCACTATAACCTATTATGCAATTGATAATGTGGGGGTGGCAGCGATATGGCTTGTAGAAAACGGAAGTGTTTTATTAAGAGAGAATGCAACGAGTATAACTCTAACTAATCACGAGCTACCCGGTGGATGGCATAACATCACTGTTGTTGCCGAAGATAGAAATGGAAATATAGCAACATTTAACTCTACAGTGTATGTGGTGAGAATGCGTACTGTTGAAGTATCTTTGCGCCTTGAAGATAAAAAATTAAGCACCAAGGACCAAGGAATATTATTGATAGATATAAAGAATCAAAATGTAGCGGGATACTACAGGTTAACGGTGAACCTTGATGGCACGGTGTATTACCAGCAAAAATTATATCTCAAGGCGTATGAGCAAAAAAGCCTATATATCTATCTTCCATATTTAGACGAAGGCGAGCACACTGTGTCTGTGGGCAACAATACATTGAGCTTTAATGTTGAAAAGAGCATTGTCGAAAAATTGCCAACGGACTTAGTGCTCAAGTATGCAAAAAATCTGAAATTTTCAGAGAGCAAGAGTGTAGTGTATAAAGGCTTTGAGATATCAGAAGGTAATTTCATACTTGTTATAGGCTCTCTAATCGGAGTAACTGCATTGCTGCTATTTTTTGGGCTTTATTCCACCGTGATAAAGTCTGTAAACACAACAAATGTGGGTGTATTAAGGGCAATAGGTGCCAGCCATCGTCAAATACTTGTATTTTTAGTTAAAGACTCCTCAAAATACGCCATACTGCCAGTAGTGCTCGGCATAGTGGGTGGCTATGCCCTTGTCCTTGCAGTGGACGCAATGGATGTACTCACAGCATTTGGGCATCAGCTCATAATAGTGCCTACGTTAGGTGATATACTAACAGTGGCAGTTTTAAGCTTAATATTCATAATCACCGCAATGTTTGCAGTGTTTCGATATCTAATTAAAGGTAGGGTAATACATATTATGGGCAAAGAAGAGAATCCGCAGACTGTGCAGCTCGATAATTTGCTTGATTAATCGGGCACATATATTTTTAGGCGCTGAAGCATCTTCAGTTTTTCCTTATTCCCGAGTTTTGCTTCTTCTATGCCATATTGAAGAATAGATATGCTTTTATCGTAAGCAACCCTGTTCACTGGCTTGGGCACCCCGTCTTTTCCGCCCAGTGCAAAAGAATATTTTACAGGGTCTCTCCAAGAAATTTCCGTGCCGTATATCACACTCGATATGTATGCGAGTGCTCGCACCGTGGCGGGGCCTATACCCTTAATGCTGATAAGCTCTTCATAATTTTTTGGCTGTATCTCATACGCTTCGAAAAGCGCGTTCCAGTTAATGTGCCATGGCATGTTTAGCACTTTGTAGCCAGTATAATCATCTAATGTCTTTTGCTTTCTGTCTCGTATATCTACCACCATGTTCTTTATTTTTTTAGGATTATCTGATACGAGGTCTACAGAGGTTTTGCGAGTTTCTCTGCTTATTCTCGAGGTCAGGTCCATTACCTCTGTCTCCTTCCTATCCGCAATTATTCCCGAATGCGGCTCTTCTACTGGGTTTTTTATTTTGTATAGCCAGTGATATCTTCTTGCATATTTCTTTTCTGAATTTAAGCCCTGCTGCACTACTACCCAGTTTCCCGTCTCACTTATTAGCATTGAATGATGATATAGAGAGTAGCCATCTTGCAGCACCGCATTATCTACCTTTGCTGCTATCTTGCTGTTGTGTTTTAATAGCTCTACTTTCTCTGTGCTCAAATTGAATTTTTCACCAATGTCCTCTATCTCTTGTGGTGTCTTTTTAGAAGCTTTTCCTTTGCCACCTGCTATTAGCAAGCCGTGCTCTGGAGCAAGTGCTCCTTTCAGCGAGCCTAAGGTTACCGTGGTAGTGCCCGATGAATGCCAATCAAAGCCTATCACGCATGAAAACGCTTGAAACCACATGGGATCTCCAAACCGGTGAATGACCTCATCTGGGCCGAATTCTAGAGCAATTACCTTTACAATCTCCCCAGAGAGCTTTACCATTCTATCAAATAGCCACTTTGGTGCATGTCCCGTGTGCAGAGGAAGATTTGCTATGCCCGCACGCTCCATCTTATTTCACTATCTGAATGCCTTTTTCGTATATATTGTACTTGAATATGCCAGCTTTCTCGGGGTGATTGCGCACTTTCTTTATGATCAGGTATCTTATAAAACCCTTGGGAGTTCGTAGCATTTCCATCTCTAAAATAATATCTGCAAGCTGCTCAATGCCACTTTGTGTATGTGTATCATATACATCGCGCATCATTGTGACGAGCACTACACCTCCATAATACTGAGCATGTGCTTTAATGGTACGTAATGCAGAAATTACCTTGCTGCGATCGTAGTTGTTTAGGAAAAAATCAAGAGAATCTATTATTATTCTAAATGGAGGTTTCAATTTTGAAATCTCGTAGGTAATCATTGTTAAAAAGTTAACTTCCTTCTCTTTTTTCTTTCGTGCAGGAGCGAAAATTTCGTTGGTGGGTATGCCCTCTTCTCTATACTTGCTTATTATAAGCTCTTTTTCTAGCACTTTATGATAG
>JALULR010000252.1 GCA_027056155.1 DHVE2 group archaeon | reverse complement strand
CTATTAAATCATTGATTTATTGTATGAAGGAGGTTAATATTGTATGTAGGACTGAGTCTTATGCTGTGGGGCGTGTGGAGAAAGCAAAAATTCAGGCGCCCATAGTTGATGAGCGGGGGAGAATAATAGGGCGTGTGGTCTCTGTGTTTGGGCCAGTATCTCGTCCTTATGTAAAGATAAGAATACAGCGTAAAGGGGGCAAAAAGCTGTATGTGGGAGGCGATAAAAAATGGGAGAACAAGAAAAAAAGAAAGAAAAGAAGAAGTGGATAGACGAGATTACTAGATGTCCGGAGTGCGGCTCTACGCACTTAGTTAGGGATTATGAAAGGGGCGAGCTAGTGTGCATGGATTGTGGGCTAGTGATAGATGAAGCTTATATAGATCAAGGTCCAGAGTGGCGTGCTTTCGACTCGGAACAGCGAGATTCACGCTCAAGAACAGGCGCTCCGATGACCTATACCATTCACGATAAGGGGCTTAGCACGGAGATATCATGGAAGAACAAAGATTCTTATGGAAAGAGCATACCTACAAGGAGCAGGGCACAGCTTTACCGGTTGCGCAAGTGGCAGAAAAGAATAAAGGTTAGCAATGCCGCAGAGCGCAATCTTACCCAAGCGCTGCAAGAGCTTGAGAGGATATCTTCGAATCTCGGGCTACCGCAAGATGTGCGAGAGACTGCCGCGTTAATCTACCGCAAGGCCGTAAAGGAGAATATGATTAGAGGTCGGAGCATTGAGGGTGTGGTTGCTGCGAGCATATACGCTGCTTGCAGAATGCTGGACATACCTCGTACTCTCGACGAGATAGCCTCGGTCACTAGGGTGAAAAAGCGGGAAATAGGAAGAGTATACAGAATAATGGCGCGCACGCTTAAACTAAGCATAATGCCCAGCAAGCCGGAAGATTATATTGATAGGTTCTGTGCCAAGCTCAAATTAAGCGGAGAGGTTAAAAAGAAAGCGTATGAAATCATAAAGGAGGCTGAGCAGCAACACATATTATCAGGGCGCGGGCCCACTGGTGTGGCGGCGGCTGCGATATATATTGCGTCGATTATGGTTGACGAGCGCCGTACCCAGAGGGAGGTAGCTGAGGTTGCCGGCGTTACCGAGGTAACAATTAGAAACCGCTACAAGGAGCTTGTGGATAAGCTTCATTTGCAGGTGGAAGTGTAACATCGAGATTAGTGCGTTTCACCCGCATTTTTCTACTTCTCTCATGTTTATGTTTCGCAAATAATAAATATTATGATGTGCATGATGTATATTGGGTGATATATATGATGAAAAAGGGAGGAATTGTGAAATATATAGCACTATCTGTGGCGAGTTTGTTGGTATTTGTGGTATTCACCGGCATTGCATATGGCGCTGATTTTTCATCAGGAGAAGGAGAGCAAAGCGCGGATATGACTACTGCGAGCGTAACAAAGCTCCTTACTTACTATACTAATTTAAGCGGTAGTGATACCATTGGCGGAGGTCCAGTTTCGCTTTCAACCTCTCTAAGCTTGTCTTTTATTTGGGGTGTGCCGATAAACATAACGGCTATGTATCCAAAGTCGATTCAGCCCGGGCAGAACTTTAATGTGAATATGTATTACGGGGGTGAGCAGGGATTTGTAAATCTCTCTGCAGACCTCAGTGCTTCTGTGAACTTTGGGATTCATCAGGATAGTTTTGATTACTCTTTTGATAAGACTATAGCTTATTACAATGTAACCGTTGGTGAGAACAAAACGGGAGATATTGAAAGTGTAAGGATTCCCGTATATTACAGGAGCTTTGCGGTAGAATCGCTATCATTAGATGTTCGCTTTCTCTTTAACTATGTGGCATCATCTTATTTAACTGGAAATGCATCTTTGGTTGGAAACGCCCTTGCATCAAACGTCAATCAAGAAATATCCGGCGAAGAAACAACGCTTAACGCCAAAGCTATAGATAACCCATGGGGCTACGAATCTGCAAATTTACAAGTTAATGATTTAAAGTATCATATAAAGCATTTCTCCCTGTATCTTACGGGTATAGAGTTTATTGTGTCTTTGTCAGGCAGTTTGTATAACGAGGAGTTTCCCATATTTTTTGACCTTGGTTCACTACAAATTATGAGTAGGAGCACGTCTAATAACGATACGCGTGCATACAGCGCGTATGGAGCATACGGCACAGATTTAGGTGGAGATAGTAACACGGTAAAATCATTTGGCACACTCTCCGTAGCATCGCTTAGCTTCCCGTTTACTATACTACTTATGAAAGTGATTCTTCCGATAATCGTAGCAGTAGTTGTGGTTGTAGTTGTGCTAGCAGTTAGGCGCAAAAAGAAAGCCGCTCTTGCAAAGCAACAGCTAATGGCAGAGGTGGCAAATGCGCCGCAAGGAGGAGCATATCCAGCGCCTCCGGGGAGCGCACCATATAATGTAAATCAGGCACAAGCTTCGAGCATTACCGTGAGCTGTCCTTATTGTGGATTTACTAGTACTATGCCACCCACAGCAAGAGGAAAATGGGTTCGCTGTCCTCAGTGTGGCAATGTATTCGAAGTAAAAGCAAACAGTGAGACACAAGAATTCAATAATACGTGAGGTGATTCATTGGACGAAGACACAAAAAAGCGAATTAAAGAGGTTATATTATTCTCCCTTTCTCACCACCGGAACTGCAATAATGGGCACTGTATAAAGCTCGGCCCTATCTATTTGTGTGCAAGATGTACAGGTATGTACACCGGATTTTTCGCTTTTTTAATCTCACCTCTCTTGTTTTACACGTTTTTCCTTGTTAATCCCTATTTATTCATCACACTTTTTGCGGCATGGATGCCTTTAGATGTATGGTATGATAAAATAGGCTATACTTCAAATGTCTATCGGAGATTTTTTAGTGGGTTTTTATTCGGGTATGGAATTGGTATAGTTCTCTTACTAAATGTTTTTATGGCATATTTGTATCTCGGATTTGCTCTGGCTATGAGCATACCTATGCTCTTGGTAATGAGATTCACAAAAGGAGGTTGGTACATATGGGCGACGTAGGACATGTAATAGGTAGTATTTGCTTGGTTTGCGTGGCGAGCGTTCTTCTCTTGATATTTTCAGTGTTCTTTGTAATACCGTTTGGATTTTTAGGGTTGGTTTTGGCTGGATTTCTTGCGGCGTTGATAGGCACGTCTATTGCCAAGACATGGTGGGAAGGTGCCATAGAGGGATTTTTTGTTGGCTTGCCATATCTTATAGTAGTAGGTGGTTCTCTTGAGCTCGCAGATTGGATAACCGAAAAATTTGGCGAAAACACGGACATTGCTAATACTTTGCTCAAATTGATTAATATGGATATGCTTTATATGGTTATAGTGTATCTTCTGATACCGGTTGGTGTCGGTGCGGGAATAGGGTATTTAAAGCAGATTAGCGATACTGGCTCTTCACCCTCCCGTCGACCAGCACCTATGCCACCTCCACAGATGTATTTTGGGCCGAAGAGCAAGATTAAAGAGACTATTGAAGAGCGAGATAAACTGATGGAGGAGAAAAAAGACCTCTTTTTGAAATTAAATACCTACAAAGAGATGCTTGCTACCATGCCAGAAACAGAGGCAAATAAGTACGATATAGAAGCAACCAAGCGAAATATTCAAGATTTAGAGGATAAAATTAGGCATGTAGATTATGAGCTAAAGCAGCAGGACATAATGCTCAAAAAGTTAGAGCCAGAGTATTCTCCTCCCCTTTGTCCCAACGACAATTACCCACTAAGATTTCTCAAAGTAGGCTCGCAATATAAGTGGTACTGCGATTTTTGTAGTAATTATATAGAGGGCAACAGTGATTGGACTAGAATTGAAGACATACCTCCAGATAAAAAAGCTGAAAAAATTAACGCTTTAACGGAGTTGATGTACAAACTCAAAAAGCTCAGTGATAAGAACAAGATATCTTTGCAGACATATAGAAAATATTACGATGTGCTCCAGCATGAGATAACCAAATTAAAAGGAGTGCAGAGGTCATTCGAGCCCGTGCCGCCGCCCACCACAAGCTCAACGCAAGGTGCTACGCAAGGCAAAAATGCAGGAGGATTTGAGATATTACCAGATAGCATAAAAATAAAGTGTCCCAATTGTGGGTACGAGTCGGAGGTGCCTCCCAGCATGATTGGAAAGAAGTTAGAGTGTCCACAATGTGGCCATGTTTTTGTTGCACAGCCATTTGAAGAGTCGAGCAATGAGCATAATGATGAGGAGGCACCAGACGAGCTTTAGATATATCAGAGGCAAAGCCCTCTGCCAATATTTTTATATTTTATATCTTTTGACCGTGTATGCGTGCGTTCATTCTTGCGGCTGGAGAGGGCACCAGAATGTGGCCATTAACAGATACGAGGCCAAAGCCCATGATACCCATTATCAACAAGCCCATAATTGAATATGTGCTAGATGCAGTTATCGATGCTGGTATTGAAAATATTGGCATACTGATAGGATATGAAGGCAGAAGAATTGCAGAGCGCTATGGCAAGAGTTACAGAGGGGTGAAAATAGATTATGTGTATCAAGAGCGAAGAAGGGGCACAGGCGATGCGGTGCTATACGCAGAGCGCTTTCCTGAGGATAAGTTTATCGTGATTAATGGGGATTTGTTATTTGATAGCAAGATAATTTCCGAGCTCTTGCAATATGATAACGCAGTGCTGGGTGTATATCGGGAGCATGCTGAGCATTACGGACTCCTAGTAGGCACGGATACTTTGGAGGAAATTAGGGAAAAGGTGCCGGGCTCTTCCGGCTTAGTTAATGCTGGCGTATATGTGGTTAGCCGCGAGATTTTCAAGCATTTGCATAATGTAGATGTGTCTCCAAGGGGAGAGATCGAGTTTACTGATGCAGTAAATAGCATGGCGCGAGAGCGAGAGTTCAAGATAGTCAAGCATGACGGGCTATGGGTAGATATAGGTATGCCGTGGGACATTCTTGAAGCTACGCAAAGCCTGCTAGATACCATGAGTTGTGAGGAGCACGGTGTAATTGAAGAAGGTGTGCATATACATGGCAAAGTTTGCGTAGGCGAAGGTACGAGAATCATGAGCGGCACTTACATTGAGGGGCCGGTTTATATTGGTAAAAATAGTAAGATAGGACCTAACGCGTATCTTCGTCCCTACACGGTGGTTGGCGATAACGTGCATATCGGTAATTCGTGTGAGATAAAGGCCTCGGTAATTATGAATAATACAAAGGTTCCGCATTTCAACTATGTTGGGGACTCGGTGATAGGTGAGAACTGCAATCTAGGAGCAGGCACAAAAATTGCCAATTTGCGCCTTGATGAGCACAATATTCGCGTGTCCGTGAAGGGCAAGCTTGTTGATACAGGACGGCGAAAGCTCGGGGTGATAATGGGCGACGATGTGCACACAGGTATAAATGTGAGCATTGATGTGGGTACAATGCTCGGTGCTCGCACAATGATTGGCCCCGGCGCGCGGGTGCGTGGTAGGATAAGTACAGGAACGAGGATATTCTAAAAGTGGTTAAGTTGAATTCCTCAAAAAACATGTAAAACTAGGAATAAAAAATAAGAAAAATTAAACATAGAGATTATAGGCGATAACTT
>JALULR010000251.1:4286-5630 GCA_027056155.1 DHVE2 group archaeon | reverse complement strand
TACACCGCAGGCTGTAACGTATACTATTACTTTCTCTACGAGTCCGAGCAATGGTGGGACAATTACCTTTAATGGTGGCACATACTCCAATGGGCAATCTACTACTGTGACATCTGGCTCTTACAGTATATCAGCGAATCCAGCAACAGGATACCAATTTGATAGATGGGAGTCATCTGGTGGGGTGACAGTAAGCAATGAATATTCTAAATATACGGCAGTATTTGTAAGTGAATTAGGCACTTTGAAAGCAATATTCTCCAAAGTTATCCATTTACCATCTGCGCCTAGGAATTTGCAGGCGAGGGCTGGGGACGGATATGTACAGTTGACATGGTCTCCTCCTGCGAATAATGGTGGTTCTTCGATTAAGAATTATGTAATATATCGAGGCACTAGCTCTGGCGATGAGAGATATTTAATAGAGGTATCAGCTACTACATTTACATATATCGATAATTCTGTTAACAATGGACAGACCTATTATTACTATGTTGCTGCCGTTAATACTGTAGGAGAGGGGGATAGTAGTAACGAGGTTAGTGCCACGCCAAGAGAGTATTTCTGGTATAATGACCCTGCTTTTGAAATATATAAGATAAGTTTAACTAGATATATTTCACTAGGGCAAAAAACGTATCCTGTGGGCATAATTGTATATCGTATTACCTCTCATCAAGGAATATCTATATCTTCTTTTGAGTACAAAGTACATAAGTATTTTGATTTATCATTAAACTCTGGAGATAAACAGGCCCATGTATATCTTCTTTCCATATATGGGTTTAAGCAAATAGTACAGGTGATAAATTATCTATACAATATCACTGGTAGTTTAATATATGGAACATACAATTTAATGCAATATCTAGGTCAGTTTTTTAATGAAACTGGTGCATTTACTATAATTGGGTGGAGTGAAATAAAAACGTCAGATTTAGATGTGTATGATATATATGATGATTTATGTGATCTTGCGGGCGATATTTATCATATATTAAAAGGCCACGCAGAGGATATAATAGATTTGCTAATTGATGTTCTTGACGATATTTTTAATTTAGCTAATATAGGATTTGGCATTGTTAGGGAGACTTTAAATCATGTGTTTGAACTGGTATATTCAGTGTCTGTTGATTATCTTATTAACTTATTAGATATAGCACATAAATTATATGGGACATATAAAGATTATATTGAATTTTTGGGTGACATAATCAAAACCATAGCTACTTCCGAAACGGTAATTGGAAGTATTTGGTTTGGAGCACAAGCTATAATGGTATATTTTAAGATTGTTCTTGGATGGGCAGATCCTGATAATCCTATAGGACATGCTATTGG
>JALULR010000251.1:0-4276 GCA_027056155.1 DHVE2 group archaeon | reverse complement strand
AAACGTAATTGACCCAAATCAAACAACAATTTACCCATCTCTTGAAAATAATAATAGAACTATTTTAGGTTATAATGCAAGTTCTGGAGATATCATAGGTGTTGCAAAAGGAGTAGGTTTTACTATAACAACTGCTAATTATTCTGAGATTTTGCTATTTAATAACAATACACATTATACATACTCTTTGCATTGTGTTGGTGATCCAAATATTGAGGTTCCCTATGTTACGTATATGTATAATTCCTCAAACGTATCGGTGTCTGCGAGTGGAAGTTTACATGGCAGAGAGCATGTGTCTTCAAAGTTGGTTTTAAAGAATGGAAAAATGATATGGAGTAACCAGGTGAGATTCAAAGGCGTAAATTATACGGTAAATGGGAATTACATTGAAATACGTGGGGAGGTGAGTACACCTAGTAAGGTTAATATGTACCTTGACAGGGTATACCGTGCAACAATAACCAGTGATAGTACTGAATTCAGCTACAAACTAAAACTGCCTAATGATGGTAAAACACATATAATATTTCTTCAGACAAACTCAACAGGTAACTTGGGCGATTCGTATACAATAATAGTCGAGACGCACACGAGCCATATGCAAACTCATCAGTCTTGGACATCTATATTTCTATACTTGCCCCAAATGCTTATACTAACCTTGGTGGTGGGTACTGTATTACTGGGTATATCACAGTATAATAGGCGAAGTTCAAAAAAGTCGCGTAGTTCCAATAAGTAAGCTAGTGATACGCAAAATTTAGAAATTCATATGGTGTGAGCATGACCACTAATACGTCAAATTATAGCAATATAGAGGTATAGAAGTATAGTGTTCCTAACTATTTCTTAAACTTTTCAATAGCCTTCATAAGCGGTATGAGATGCATCAGCGCAGGGCCGCCTGCCATCATCACAGCCACAAATCCCGATTCTACAAGCTCGTCTTCCGTGGCTCCTGCTTCAAGGGCATTTTTTGTGTGGAGCACTATGCACCACTCGCACCCAGTTGCAATGCCCAATGCTAATGATATCAACTCTTTTGTTTTTGTATCTAGGGCCTTTTCTCCAATTACCCTCCTAAGAAAAGACATAAAAGAGCCGGTTTCTTTTGGATATCTTTTGCTTAGCTGCGTAAGAAGCGTTTCTATCTCTTTTATTTTCTCATCTGGGTCCATTTTTCATCACCATGAATACACATGTTATCACACCATTTAAATTTTTCGTTAATAATTACACGATATTCGTAACATAATGTTAAATATGTAAAAACGATACACTTATGTGATTCCAAAGGATAGAATGTTTTACAAATTCTCCGCCTATGGATTTTTGAAAAATCTTAGGCTATTTGAACCGTTTTTAATCCTTTTCTTTCTCAGCTCTGGGCTAAAGTACACTGAGATAGGTATCCTTTATGCCATAGCGGAAATTTCCACGAATCTACTTGAAATCCCTACGGGCATATACGCGGACATTTTTGGACGCAGGAAATCTATGCTTATGGGGTTTGGAGCGTATATAGTTACGTTTATTATATTTTATTCAACTTCCAATTTTTACCTGTTTGCGGTGGGTATGGTTCTCTACGGGCTTGGCGACGCGTTTCGCTCCGGCACGCATAAGGCGATGATACTTGAATATCTTAAAATTAAAGGCATAGAAAATACCAAGGTAGAATACTACGGTGCTACGCGTTCAGCATCGCAGTTTGGCTCGGCTATAAACTCTCTGCTTGCAGGATTTGTAGTTTTTTATACGGGGGATTATCACATAATATTCCTCATCACTATTGTGCCGTACATACTCGATTTTATCAACCTTGCAACATATCCAAGAGCGCTTGATGGCAGTATTGGGAAAGGAAATAAGAAGCTTAGAGAGCAGGGACTTCAAACTCTCCGGGATTTTGCAGGCATGTTTAAAAATCGCGGTGCTCTTAAAGCATTGCTAAACTCGGCGCTTTTTGATTCGGGATTTAAGGCGAGCAAAGATTATCTTCAGCCAATTTTGAAATCGTTTGCTATAGCTCTCCCATTTTTGCTGTTTTTATCTGAGGATAAGCGCACGGCCATTATTGTGGGCATAGTTTACTTTTTCTTGTATTTACTATCTTCTTACGCATCGAGAAAATCTCACGTTGTTGTAAAGCGGTTAACCCGTATTACATTTGCAATCAATATTACATTTGCCATGGGCGCCATCGCGCTGATATTTGCGGGAATATCGTATATTTACTCACTGTTTATTCTTTCAATTTTGCTATTTGTCACACTTCACTTTGTGTTTAATCTTAGAAGACCGATGAATGTGAGCTATGTAAGTGATAAAATTTCGTCGAGAATAATGGCCTCCGGGCTAAGCGTAGAGTCGCAGTTGAAGATGATTTTTTCTGCCACATTTGCGTTTTTAATGGGTGTGCTTGCAGACGCCTTTGGTGTGGGTGCATCTATATTTGCAGTGGGTCTAATTATTCTGACGCTTCTACCCGCGGTGCTGGTTAGAGAAGATTAATTTAGTTGTTTTTTATCTCCATGTATGAACCCTAAAGTGCACAAGTCTGCGTATGTTGCACCTACTGCGGTAATTGTTGGCGATGTAACCGTCGATGAGGGAGCGAGCATATGGGACGGGGCCGTGCTTCGTGGCGACGTGTCCTATATTCGCGTTGGAAAGAATAGCAATGTGCAGGACAATGCGGTTATTCATGTATCCCACGGGGTGCCAACCATAATTGGTGAGAATGTTACCATTGGGCATCTAGCCATGGTGCACGCTGCAAAGATTGAAGACAATGTTATAATCGGTATTAACTCAGTGGTACTTGATAATGCGGTGATTGGTGAAGGTAGCGTAATTGGTGCAGGGGCGGTGGTAACTGCAAACACAAAGATACCTCCAAACTCCCTTGCTCTCGGCATACCTGCAAAGGTTGTAAAAAGCGGAGAGGACATAAAAAAGATGGCTGTAGAAAACGGGTTAATCTATCAAAAGCTCAGAGATGAGCACCGTAGCGGAAAATATGGAAGATATAGAGAATAATCACTCTTTGGGTGCGAGCATAGGAAACAGTATAACCTCTTTTATGCTCTCTTGCTCTGTGAGCAGCATAGTTAGACGGTCTACGCCTATGCCCACGCCGCCGGTGGGAGGCATGCCCCAGCGCAGCGCCTCCACAAAATCGCCGTCAAACTGATGCGCTTCTTCATCGCCTAGCGTTCTTCTCTCAGTCTCTTCTCTGAAAAACTTCTCTTGAAGCATGGGGTCATTTAGCTCAGTGTATCCGTTTGCGAGCTCCATGCCTCCGATGTACAGCTCAAATCTCTCAACTAGCCGCGGGTCTTTGCGGTGCAATTTGCACAGAGGCGTGCTCTCCTTTGGATGGTCTATCACAAATACCGGCTCGTAAAGGTCTTCTTCGCATACTCTTTCAAATAACTTGCCCAATGCGAGGCCTCTTTCATATTTGGGTAATTTTATGTTGTATTTATCCAAGAGCTCTATCAGCTCTGAGTCGCTGGTTTCTTCAGTTATGCCTCTCTTTGCGAGCATGTCTAACATCTTCTCCCTGCGAAATGGCTTGTTGAGCTCTATATCTTTGCCTCTATACTTTATTTTATTCACGCCTAGCTTTGCACTAATGCTTTTTATCATCTCTTCGGTGAGGTCCATCATATCGTTGTAATCCGCATAGGCCCAGTACGCTTCCATCATGGTGAACTCTGGGTTATGCGTAGTATCGATGTCTTCATTGCGAAAATCTTTAGATATTTCGAATACTTTTGTGTATCCTCCCACTATCAGTCTTTTCAAATATAGCTCGTCGGATATGCGAAGATAGTAATCTCGGTCAAGAGCATTTACATGCGTCTTGAAAGGCTTTGCGTTGGCCCCACCGTAGATTGGCTGTAGCACCGGGGTTTCCATTTCTAAAAATCCGCGAGCCCATAAGAATTTGCGCATCTCTTCTACAATTTTTGCACGCTTGACGAATATATCGAAAGGCTCTTTGTTTAGGATTAAATCGAGATACCTCTGCCTATATCTTTTCTCGATATCGCCTATTCCAAACCACTCGTGAGGCAAATCGTAAAGCGCTTTGGAGATGAGCTCAACCCTGTCCGCGAGCACACTTAGCTCGCCGCGCTTGGTTTTCATAACCTCGCCGTGCATTAATATGAAATCTCCGCGTTGCACGTATTTTTTGATAAACTTATAATTTTCCTCACCTAGAACATCGTACTTGAAAAATCCCTGTATATTAGCACCGTTG
>JALULR010000250.1:3036-5697 GCA_027056155.1 DHVE2 group archaeon | reverse complement strand
AAGCGCCATAGACACTCTTCTTGGAATACTGGGCCTTGGAATGGCAATTATGTGGGCATACGGATTTGGTGTTATGATGGACTATAATTTCAATCAGATTAGCACCATGGTAGCTGTGCTTCTTGTTGGACTTGGAATTGATTATGCAATACACACCATATTGAGGTACAGAGAAGAGCTCAGAAAAGGAAAGAGCGTGCGTGATTCAATGCGTGATATGATTGCAAATCTGGGCATGGGCTTAATACTGGCCACTATAACCACGATGGTTTCTTTCTTATCAAACATATCTTCACCCATACCGCCAATACAGGACTTTGGTATGATGAACGCAGTTGGTATATTTGGAGCATTTATTATATTCACTACATTTGTACCCGCAGTGAAGATTTTAATAGATCGCCGAAAAGAGAAAAAAGGCACATTGAAAATCAAGAAAGAGGAAGAGAGGGTAGGTTCGGGTGTGATTTTACTAAACAAATTCATGGCGCTATCCGCGGTGGGCGCTGAAAAGCACAGGTACGGCGTGATTATCACCATTGCAATATTAACAGGTGCAACTCTTTACGCAGGTATGTTCGTGGGCACATCTTTCGATATAAAAGATTTTCTACCAAGCAATTTGGAAATTTCACATACAATAGACTACATGATGGATAACTTTAATTCTTCGGGAATGAGCAATAATTACGTGCTAATAGAAGGAAACATTACTTCACCGCAGGCATTGAAAGCGATAGATGATACAACGAAAAATATGAAAGATGATGTATATATCTCACATGGGCAATCAAAAAATATAATCACGGAGATAAGAGAATGGAGCGAGAAAAACTCCACGTTTGCAAAGCTGGTGTCTCAAAGCGATGTTGATGGCGATGGCATACCTGACAAAAACATAACCATGATATACAACTGGCTCTACGAAAACGGCGATGGCAAAGAGGTACTACATCGCAGCAATGGCACGTACGACGCAATGATTATGATAATACGCACTTCGGCTAGCTCTAACAGCGAGAACGGCGAGCTTATTAAAGAGGTCAACGAAGATATAAAACCCATCCACAATGCTGGGCTCAGCGCTATATTTACCGGCACCAACGTGCTTACGTACCACATTCTCAGCATGCTAACTGGGAGCCAATGGAACTCCATGCTAATTACGATAATCACAACCCTTATCGTTCTTACAATTGTATTCTACTACGAAGCAAAAAGCTATGTGCTAGGGCTAATCGCATCACTACCCGTGCTAATAGCATTAAGCTGGCTTCTTGGTTCGATGTACTTGCTAGGGATAAGCTTCAACGTGGTTACTGTAATTACCACCTCGCTTACCATAGGGCTAGGTATTACCTACGCCATTCACATAACCCACAGGTTCTTGGAAGACTTGAAAAATGAGAAAAATATTGAGAGTGCCATGAGAAAAACAGTACGGCAAACAGGCTCATCGATATTCGGTGCTGCAACCACTACCATGGCAGGATTTGGCACATTGATGCTATCAACAATGCCACCCATAAGCGATTTTGGAGAAGTATCAACGCTCTCTATACTGTACAGCTTTGTACTCTCTGTATTCATACTTCCAAGTTTCCTGTACGTGTGGGCAGAGCGGAGAGAGAAGAAAATAATAACACTAGAAAACGAGCAAAAGTACAGAGCAATAGGTGTTTCGGTACTATTCTTGGGTGTGCTTGTGTATCTCGCGGCATACTATCTGCGCTGGCTTGGCTGGAGAATCATCGCGGAGCCCTCTTCGCTGCTTGTGGCACTTACTGGAGCAATAATCATCGTAGCTGGATTTGAGATATACTACAGAGCACATGGTAAGTTATAAATACGCTAAACATATTCCACTCATACCAAAAAAAGGAGGCGATGAAAAATGGCAGAGGAAAACGTTGTATTCGTAGGAAAGAAACCGACCATGAACTATGTGCTTGCAGTGGTGACCCAGTTTAACAGTGGCGCCGACCTCGTCATCCTCAAGGCGAGAGGCAGGGCCATAAGCAAGGCAGTGGACGTAGCAGAGATTGTGCGCAATCGCTTTGTACCCACACTGAGGTACGGCGATGTGAAAATAGGAACCGAATCTCTTCAGGGCGAGAAGGGAGAGACGAACGTCTCCTCTATAGAAGTAGAGCTCAGGAAAGAGTAAACCTTCCTTTTCTTTTTATTAAAAATATTGCCAAAGGTAATGTCACTATTATCACTATGTTTTGCAGCTCGGGCACGGTGGTTATTTTATCATTTGCATGCGAAGATATGGATTGTGACAAAAATGAGTATGCTAAAATGGTTGTGTTCTCCGTTCCATTAAATCCGGCAGGCAGGGTCACAGACAAGTTCAAATTTATGCTCTCGCTAGGTGTAAGGAGACCTGTGTCAGGATTACCATCACCATCTGTATCGTAATTAGGATTTACATAGTCCCAAACCCCATCACCGTTGTAGTCTTCTGCCACAAGTGTGCCGCCAATGATGAGCTTTACATCTAAGCCGTTGCTAGACTTTACTTTTATTTCAAATATGTTCGCACCTAATCCAGTGTTTGTTATTGTATGCGTGAAATTCAGCACTTGCTCTTGTCCACTTTCGTTTACAGTCTCATTGTGATTTGGTGTCACACGCACGTTCCATGGCACAAAGAAT
>JALULR010000250.1:0-3026 GCA_027056155.1 DHVE2 group archaeon | reverse complement strand
GAATTGACCCATGTTATCGGGTCGTCGTGAGCGCCTACAGTAACGTTCCAGAATCCAGATAGCGCAGTTTGGGAAAGAGAATATGTATAATCAAAAACTTTATCGCCGTCAGATGCGGACTCTACGTTCATCTCCTCGGCATAAAGCTTGTTTTCGTTTTGAGGATTTGTGATATTTAAATGCGCGTTGGATATGTCATCAATGCCGAATGGCGAGGTGAGCCTTGCAACTACTTTCACATCATCGCCAGCCGCAAATATGTTCGTGGGTGTAGAGCCATTATATATCGTTATAGAGCGTATTTTTATGAAATCGGAGGTAGGTATTGTAACATTTGATGGATGGTCATTAGAATCATAATATACCGTAGCACTTGCTCCATAACCGATTACCGAAAGTTTAAGCGTTATGTTTGCACCCTTCGGTATGGTTGTTATTTGAGGCACAATTGTAAAAGTATATAGTTTTTTGGTGTTGTCATAAGTAGCTATGCTATCTTTCCCAATTAGCGTTTGCCCTTCGTATAGGTATACATTCAAGCCCACAGCACCTATATAGTTTGAAGCTTGAATATACAAATTCACAGTGATATACCCCGTAAGATTTACATCGTAATACACTTGGTTAAAACTCCATTCTTTACTATTTCCAGAGCTAATTCTTTTGGACCTTTCATTCGTGCCATGCTTTAAAGCTAATGCGCTGTTACCATGGAGAAATAAAACTTTCCCGATTGAGCGCACAGGCACATTTGTACGTAGCCTTACCGTATCGTTAACAGAGCTAGTATGTGAGCTAGCAGCGGTGAGCACTAACAGGTCACTCTCGCCCCATGTGTCATTGGGCACTGATTTAACAACGGTCATGTTTATAGTAAATCCTGCGGGCATGTACACACCAACCATGCCATTTACTTCGAATGATAAATTTATCCAGTTCCAGTTTCCATCACCGTCAGTGTCCTTGGCTGCTAATGAGCCATTTATGTACAACGCAAACGGAAAACTCTCGGAGGAGCGCGATGGTATGATATAAAAAGTATCTCTCTCGTTGCCGATATTGTAGGCAGTCACATTGAAAACTGCCTCGCTCCCCGGTGTGGCATATACTGTGGTATCGGGATATATTACCACTCCATATTCAGTGCGAACAAAAAATAGGGACGAAGAATTGCTTACTACGCCGTTAGATTCAATGCCCATTACAGATATATCATACTCGCCGGGCGTATCTGGAACATTTAGTGCATAAGTAAACACGCTGTAATTCCCGTAAGACTCTTCCAAGCTCATAGATTCATTTGATACTATTACATTTCCATTTGGGTCTTCAACAGATATTTTTGCGCCAGCAATGTCCTTGTATCCAAACGGGTCGGATATTTTCGATTTGATTACTGCGGTTTCACCGCCATCAAAAGTGCTTGTTTCACTAGTATCATTGTATGTTTTAATCCAGTCAACATGAACATATGTGTCGGTAGGCAAATCTATAAGCGAATCGTACTGTGATGAGTTAAAATAGACATTTATATAATTGCCATTTTGCACTCCTGTAACTGTTAAATTAAGAATAATACTCTCTCCTTTCATAACTTCCGTTGTGTTTGAAATGGTAAAATTGTACCACCCTGTATCTTCCACATCGGGATTATAATCATAGCCTATCTCTCTGTAACCAGTAGAGGAATTATACACCCATAAAGATACGTTCAATCCCGGAATATATCTAATAAACCACCACTGATAGATGTATGGCTTCAAATACAGTTGAATTCTCGGGTAAGATAAAATAGAGAAATTCTCTGCAAAAGAAGGAAATTGAATCCAATTGGCGTATTCTCCTGCATATATCTTAGCATAATATGCTGTGTTCCCACCTGTTGTGTTTAAATAAGGGATGGAAGAAGTTGCGTTGTAATGTAAATGCAATTGTTTATGGACGTACGTACTTCTTGTTTGCATATTGACAAGGGGCGTATCGCTTATGTCTCTATCTGAATCCCAGTCTGAGAGTATAATTAATGAAGTGGCCTTATTTGACCTCACCCCTGAATCTAATTCCATGGAATGATACCCTTTGTAAAATCGAACTTCTGAAACGTAGCTCCAGTTGCCAGCGTTGTATTTGTATAAGCTTGCATTTTTTACTTTCCCATCAATACCATATAGCTCAACCATGTAATCCGCACCCAGAGGATACTGTGGTAAAGAAAACCCGGTGGATTTGTTATCATCAGCATTTATATATATCCTCATAGTATCATAACCGTAAATTGCTCTGTGCGGTACTGGCCCAATATAAACACTAACATGCTTCCCAGCATAGGGCTTTGGAAAATTATCAGGTATAGTAGTGTTAAGCCACATATCCTCGCCATAAGGATAATCAGCTATGCCGTCACCATCTACATCAGGCAAGCGCTCTCCATTAACCACTACATAACTCTCATTGTCAGGCACGCCATCGTTGTTGAAATCGTGTGGGTATAGGTCAAATTTATCGGGTACCGTGTCCCGATCTGAATCAGGCAAGGTTGGAAAATGCTCCACAGGCGTATTTGTGCCACCCATAAGCTCGCCGCTCACGCTAACATAGAAGTACAAATTATGCCCAGTAAAAGACGCGTATTTTAGCAAATCAATATTGTAATCACCCAATTTATGCTCCCCTGCAGCATTAACCACATCACCGGCTCTGTCACTTTTTACATTTCTCCAGTCGAGAAAAGAGCCATCAACATGCACTTCTGTGGGAATTCTGTGTATATACGAGCCTCCGTCCGAGATATCATATATAACATAGAGCTTATTAATAGATATATTTGCCACAGAGACAACAATGCTCCGCTCAGATAGCGATAAATTATGACACTTCACCGCGATAAACAAAATTGTATTGCTAACCTCCAAATTGAGATTGGTAAAAACCACACCGCCAGATTTTGTAAAATCCCAAGAATCGCTTATCAATTTATCAGAAGTCACATTAAACTGGCCATCTCCGTTATATCGATACAGCGCTAT
>JALULR010000249.1 GCA_027056155.1 DHVE2 group archaeon | reverse complement strand
GTATAGAGAGATTGCCTCTTTGTATTTTCCCGCGCTTTTTAGTGCATCGCCTTGGGCAATTATTTTTTGAATATCCATGGTAGGTAGAGATTAATAGATACACTAATAATAGGTTTTCTGTTGTGCGGTTATGCCATTCAAAAATATGGTACGAGTTATTCATTATTAGCTTGATTTTTATTTTTATGCATGTTGTCTTGTTCCTTCAAACGCTCTGCAAATAGATTGTATAGTGCATTCTTGAATTGGAACGTGTTAGACTTCCCATATACAAGATTCATAATTTTCTTGCCATTATCTGATAATTGCTTGCTATGCTCGAGCATATCCCCTATGGCATGCGACTTTTGACCGCATAGCTTGTCTACTATTGCTTGCATACCCGCAAGCTCGAGCTGCGCGTATATGTCGTCTAAATTTCTAAATTCCTCGTATATTCCTTGCAATTCGGCAGCTGTGCTGCAATCGCCGCGGGTAGCATATTCTAGCGCAAGTAGATGATATTCTGCGTAAAGCTTTGTGGACACATCGCCTATAGCATTGAGCTCTTCAACAGATTCTTCTAACCATTTACGAGCCTCTTCCCATTCTCCCATGCCTAAATAGGAGATGCCAATGTCAAGTTTGGTAAATGCAACACCGTGAGCGTTGGAAGATATCTCAAATATTCTGAGAACTTTTCTCTGATACTTTAGCGCCTTTTTGTACTCGCCCGTTGAGAGAAAATTAAGGGCAATGTTTCCCAGAATTATCGAGGTTAAGTTTAAATCGCTCTGCATTTCTGCGTATCTTAGCGCCTCAAATAGAGATAACATAGCTCGCTCCTGCAATCCCTTAATCATATATGCATTAGCCTTGAGATTCAAGAGCGAAGCAACCTCCTTCCATGAGCCGCTGTCTCTGGCTATACGCAGCTCTTTATCGGCCATTCTAATTGCATCGTCTATTTTTCCCTTGTAAATCATGCCGTAGAGCTTCTTTCGTGCAAGCAAGAGATGCTCACTAACATCTGCTTCAAGCTCTTCTGCTCGTGCATAGTAATCCTCAAACGGTAAGCCAAGAATCACAGAGCACTCACCTGCAAGAACTAGCATCTCAAAATCTTCTTTTATATCTAGAGCTTGATTTGCGGATTTTATTGCTCCTTTGAAATCGCCTTGGTGAAACTTTGCAATGGCGTTCACCTTTGCACTTAGAAACTCATCTTCTACATCAACGAGCTCTCCAAGATGAGCTTTTGCGAGCGCATATTCTTCAAAGCCATGCGGCTGATTCAAAACAGATTCTAATATATCCGCAGCTTTTTCATATTCCCCCAGCTTGATGAGAAGCTCTCCAGCCTCGACAATAAGCTCATCGTTTTTAGATAATTCGCTAGCCTTTCTGTAATATATAACAGCGTCCCGTAATAATCCTGTGCGCTTTGCGTCTTCTGCTAGCTCAGAGTAAAGTGATGCGGCATCTTCTGGGCGTATATTTTCTAGTATACTTGCAGCTCTATGTTTTTGCCCTTTTTCTAAGTAGTAATCAGCAGCCACGTCTAGAATTTCGTATGTCTCATTATAATCTGCAGAGTTAAGGAGCATCTTCCTTATGCTTTCGTGACTGAATACGTAATCCCCGCCCCTTTTTTCCATAATTCCCAATTTTTCCAATCTTCGTAGGAGCCTAAATACTTGAAACTTCTTCATGTCGAGAACTTCTGTTAGAAAATCTGCGGTTCCAAATCCCATAGCTGCCAATATTGCAACAATATCTCTTTCATCTTTAGAAAAACCATCTAAAATATCTACTGAATAAGAGCACTCGAAATAAGAGGATACCCAGAACCCATCTTCTACCCATATAACCTTCCTTTTCTTTAAATCGTTGAGTAAATTTAGCATGCTGAGCGGGTTGCCCGAAGTGCACAAATGCACCCTGGAAACAAACTCCTGAGAGAACAGATTATCTGGATAATAATACTTTATAAACTCTGCAACTGACTCCATGTCCATATTTCCCAGATGAATCCATTGCACAGGATATCCGACAAATAGTTCTTCAATTCCTTCGGTAGTAACTGTCTCGCTGTTAAGTGTAAATATGAACTTGCCCACCTTATTCTGTGCAGCTCTCTGGATTAAAAGCCTAACAAGTTCTTGAGACCTAATATCCAGCCACTGGACGTCGTCTATGGCTATAACGTATTCCTTTAAAAGAGAGATAAATCCAGAAAGCAGTGTGGATACAAGCATGTCCATTCTTGCGGGGCTGGAGAAAAAACGCTCTAGCATGGGCCTAAGATTTAGCTTGGATATGTTTCCGTCCCAGTGCTCTAAATCCCCGTAATAGATTTCTTCAAACTCCTTTACGGTCTTTATGAGCTCTGCTTTTAGAGAGTATTCCTCGATACCTCGCACAACAACAACCAAGTCCACATATTTACCTCGTGCTACTATTATACGGTACTCTCCATAACTCAGAGAGCTAAGATACCCTTCTTCTGTATCACTGGACAGCATGCTTAGGGAATCTCTAACAAATGCCTGCACTGCGGAAAGCATGCCTGCAAAAACGTCTCCGTCTAGCCCGCCACCTCTGGATACTTCGTCTATGAGAATTCCAGTATTTCGATGTATGCCATACGCAGATACAACCTCGCCATACGCTTCAGATACTATGTCAGTTCGTTCTACACTATCCAAAAGACCTCGTACAGCTGTCCATGGCTCTTCCGAAGGTTTGCATGAATGAAACATCGCTGCATTTCTTTTCAATATCTCTTTAAGAAGCGTGGTCTTTCCAACACCATCGGGGCCATCAATTATTAGCACGGAGAACTCATTATTTAAAGCAGCATTAGCGATTTTTAGCTCAGCACGATGGTCTGCAATACCTTCCACGCACTGTTAATGATTACGAGCTTATTTAAGTTAACGCCATACACACAGAGATACCAGCATGCGTCGTTTTATCACAGTACAAAGCTCAACTATTGCTAAGTATGGAAAAAGCATATATTTGGTGTTGGCAATACCTGATTATGAATCTAGAGGAAATTGGGAAGGAGATTGAGGAGGTGCTCGATGAAAAGGACTCGGTTAGAGAGATAGCTATCAAATCCTCACGAGAGATTATTAGAATTGCATCAAGAGTGATTACCAAGCTACACCGTAGGGAAAATGAAATAGAAGAGATACGGAGAATAAAGGAAGAAGTTTGGCATCTTCGAAGCTTGTTATTAAATGAGTATCCAGACCTTTTCTATTCTGGCTTTGTGCAAAATGCGCTGCAAGAATACGTGGAGGCACTGCTTCTTGAGGCAATAATTAATAAAAAGGATATCCCATCTCCAAAAGAGTTATATGTGAATCCTAGTGCGTATTTGATGGGCTGCGGTGATGTAGTTGGCGAGCTTCGTAGGGAAGTGTTAGAATCGCTAAGAGTGGGTAATTTTAATCAAGCGGAGAGCTACTTACAGCTAATGGAAGAATTTTACGAGATGCTTATGAGATTCAACTATCCCTCTGGACTTGTGCCCATAAAGCAAAAGCAAGATGTCGCTCGAGCGTTAGTGGAAAAAACCAGAGGCGAGATAACAATTGCGGCTATGAACAGAAATTTAGAGCTTAAAATCGAAAAGTTTGAGAAAGAGGAGAATAAAAAGAGATAAAATTCTTGAGCGATTATTTCCATTTTACATTATACTTGCAGTCACCGGGCGCATCTGGCTCCACCTCCTCCACAGTGCCCTTGGTATGTGTCACTTCTAGTATGCCTTCTAGTGCGCCTTTCCAAGCCATGCATGATGGCTCGGGATTCCTTGCATCTTTGATAATTATAACAAATCCAAAATCGGTGTTTTTGATTATAAATTCACCATAATTGAAAATTGTGCTATACGTACTCTGAGCTTTTTTCATAAATCTTTCAATGCTCATAAAAGATGCAACCATGTATGTAAACACGCCCAAGTCATGCGAGGCATATCTCCCCGCTCCTACCACATACTGCTCTCCCTTGTTTTCTTTTATCCAGTTAAGCACATCTGTAGCCATCTCTGCAGGTACCCATTCACTATCTTTTGGCTCAGAAGATATGCCTAAACTTTGTAGTGCTTCTTTATATCCTAAGGTTCCCCATTTTTTCTTTACATATTTTAGGTATCCGTTTACTACGGCGCCTTTTACCATTTTCTTATCGGCCATAGCGGGGAATGAAAGATATTGTATAAAAATATTACTAAGGACAAGTTTTCAAATATATTTTCTCGCAATCCTCGCGTTTTGCTACAAGAAAGTAATATATACCAATAGCACAATCTAGAGAGCATGAAAATTGGTGTTGTAAGCGATACACATGACAACCACGAAGCAGCGAAAAAAGTTGCAGAGCTGCTGCGTAAAAGAGGCATAAAAATTATGATACATCTTGGCGATATAATCTCACCGTTTACTCTAAAGATTTTCTCAGGATTCGAGTATTATGGGGTGTATGGTAATAACGACGGAGAGCGATTGCTTCTTTCGAAGGTAGCAGAAGAGAATAATATGCATATTGAGGAGCAGCCCAATATTGTTGAAATTTCAGGCAAGAAATTTATTTTATATCACGGCTCGGGTAGTGTAGAAAAAACCCGAAAAACTGTGGAAAGTTTTGCCAAAAGCGAAGAGTACGATTTTGTTCTATATGGACACACGCACATAGTGGACATAAGGAAAATGGGCAATACCCTCATTCTTAATCCAGGAGAGGCATGCGGGTATCTGAACGGAAAGAGAAGCTTTGCCATTCTTGATTCTGAGAGCGGCGAGGTAGAGATTATAGAGTTTTAAATGGCAAAGTGTTAATTTTTTTATATTTTTTAGTTATCACCTCATGTATGAACAGGGGAATTTTGGTATTGGGAATATTGGTGTTGCTCACATTCAGCACCATTGCCACAGGGCTAGCGAGCGCGCACGCGAGAGGACAAGCAATGAAAGAAAACAATGTAGAAGATGTGCGGGGATACACACCACACGGGGTAATAAGAATAAACAGCAACGCAGATTTCAATTCCACAAACGGAGTAGTTGGAGGAAACGGCACAAAAGATGACCCGTACATAATTTCTGGGTGGGATATAGACGCTCATAATGCAAGAGACGCAGTTTACATAGGGAATACAACCCTGTATTTTGTAGTGAAAAACACATACATGCATAATGCATCTGATATCGGAATTTATCTTTACAATGTAACAAACGGAATGATAGTAAACAACAACTGCAGCAACAACTGGGTGGGCATCAGGCTAAAAGCATCTAATAGCATTACCATAGCAAATAACACCTGTAACGACAACAGCAATGGGTATGGTATATTCATGTCTTCATCTAACAACAACACCATAGGGAACAATATCTGCAACAATGATGGGGACGGAATATACCTGGATTTTTCTGACAATAATATCATTGAAAACAACACTTGCAGCAACTACGATGATGGCATCTACTTACATTTTTCTAACCATAATAGCATTGAAAACAACACCTGCAGCAACAACTGGGAGGGCATCTATGTTGGAGCATCTAGTAATAATATCGTAGCTAACAACACCTGCAATAACAATAAAGAGGAGGGCATCGACCTGTGGCAGTCTAGCCACAATACCATATCCAGCAATATATTGATTAATAACGGCAAGTATGGGGTTTACATACGCTCTGATTCCGCATACAATTATAT
>JALULR010000248.1 GCA_027056155.1 DHVE2 group archaeon | reverse complement strand
ACTATATCCCGCTCTGGAATACCCGTGCTCTTTCCTTGCTTCTCAAGAAAATGCTTGCCAACATCGAGCATGGCTTCTAGCGGTATCAATCCCACTATCTCGCTTCCTGTCACCCTCAGTCCAATTTTATTCGCCTCTTCCTCTGCAGTCTCAAAAACTTTCCAGAGCGGCGTATCATGGAAATTTGTAAGGTTTATCGAAATCTGCGCTCTCTTGTACTCATCAATGTACCAGCCAATCGCTTTTACAAACTTTAATTTTCCGGGAATTTGCTGCTTTGAGCCATCTGGCATTTTTTTGCGGTAGCCCTTCTCCCTTATCACTTTTGCCACCTTGTGTGCTAGCTTTTTGTCTGTGGTGTTCAAATCAATATTGTAGGCTATGAGAAAATCCCTGGCCCCTATTACTGTAGCTCCGCTCTTCTCTACTTTTTCGTTCCACTCTGCAGGCCCAAAATCGGGTTTCCATCTCTCATCAGTGAGTTTTTCCGGCAAAGCCTCGTATTCGCCCTCTCTGATATCAGCCAGATTGCGTCGATACTCCTCTTTGGCAGCATATTCATAGAGATATACAGGTATACCGAGCTCTTCACCTACTCGCTTTCCTAACATCTCTGCAAGGCGAACGCAGTCCTCCATAGTCACACCTTTCACGGGAACAAACGGAACTACATCAGTGGCGCCCATTCTCGGGTGTGCACCCTTATGCGCTCTCATATCAATTAGCTCCGAAGCTTTCTTTATTGCTTTAAATGCAGCTTCTACTACTCCCTCAGGAGTTCCCACAAATGTGATTACTGTACGATTAGTTGCTTCTCCCGGGTCCACATCTAAAAGATAAACATTCTTTGTCTCTTTGATTTCATTTGCAATCTCCTCTATTATCTTCATATTGCGACCTTCACTGAAGTTTGGAACACATTCTACAATCTTGTCCATGGTATCACCTTCAGGGTAATCTAAAAGGAATATTAAGAATTTGCCGGTTTAGGCATGTTCAATTCATATAATTAATACGATTAGAGAAAACAAACAAGGGCAACAGGAAAAACTTTATGTTTTAATTACTCATATCATTAGCTATGAAATTTGCAAATTTGAGCATGCTGTTAGCACTGGGATTTACGCTATTACTCGTTTTTACCATGGCACCTAGCGCGAAAAGTTTTGAAGCCGCTCCTGTAACGAAAGAAATCAAAGATTATTCTCATAATCCAATATGGATTAACAGCGATTCTGATATGATACACATGGCTCAAAGTGATAACTGGAACGGAAGCGGCACATCTACAGACCCATATATAATCAAGGGATATTACATAAACGCTGAAAACTACGGATACGGTATTATTATAAGCAATGTAAGTCTCTACTTCGTGATAAAAAACAATACCATTGTGGACTCGAGTATCAGTAATCACTTCAACGCCAATTACACTATGGGTGAGGGGATACTGATAAACAATACAAAAAACGGAATAATAGAAAACAACACTATTGAACTTAATGAAAACCAGGGAATATTTATTAAAGATTCGCAAAATATAAAAATATACAATAATGATATAGAGTCAAATAGCTGGGGCATTTTAGCAGCAGATTCAAAAAACATAAATGTTGAAAACAATAAGATTATTAAAAATCAAGGAAGCGGCGTGTTCTTAATTCGCAGCTCCAATATTAACATACATGACAATATTATCTATAAAGACATTGACGGTATTGATATTATCAACTCTAATTACAATGATGTGCGTAATAACTCAATAGATGGCACAGATATCGGCTACATTGGAATGTTCTTAGACAGCAGCTCTCAGAATCATATAAAAAACAACACAATAAGAGATTTTACATACGGAATATACCTCAACAACACAAGTGCAAGTAATTACCTACTTGGAAACATAATATTGAGAAACTCTATGTACGGTGTTTATGCGGACACAAATACCTCTGGAAATGTAATCTATGATAATGAGTTTTATTATAATCACAACAGCAGCGATACATATATTAGCTCGAGAATTCAGGCTTTGGATAACGGCAGCGGAAACCACTGGTACAGCGCTTCAGAAAAAAGAGGTAACTACTGGCGTGACTGGGCAAATAATAACGCTACGAACGATCAGAATCCGCATGATGGCATTGTAGATTGGCCATATGCCATAGCAGGCTCCTCGAGCTCAGTGGATAAATACCCATTAGAAGATTCATCATATAACATACCAGAGCTAAATCCAGCAGATATTATCATAATTTTGCTGGTGTTTAGCCTTGTGGCTGCGAGATTTACTAAAGCCAGAGCTTAATCTCTTCCTTTATTTTCTCCTTATTTCGTATCTCGTGCTCCTCAATCTCCTCTATATACTCATATTCTAGAAATATGCAAACTGCCCTGTGTTCATTGATTATGAGCCGGGACATATTATTTATTACTCATTTCAGATATTTAACATTATCGTTAAAAATTTCACCGCTCCCGTGGGCTGAATTTTTGGAAGCTTATAATAGATTAACATATAATATGTATCCATATTCCATTATTTTTGTAGATAGCCAGCATTTTGGTAAAACTAGTAAAACTACATTGAGCAGTAGTTCGACACATACAAAAATGTATAAGAAAAATAAAAAGAGCAAAAAAATGGTGGTGAAAAATTTAGCTTAAAAGCCATGCAACTATGTTGTACATTAGTGTTGCACCTGTATTAGAGTCGTATTTCTCTATTGCTTCGAACGAAAACGCTGTGAACACTGTCTTGAAGTTATCCGATGAGTAGCTCGCACCTGCATAATAGCCTGAGTACGGGTCTACGAATATACCATGTGCGCCATTCTCAAGTGTAATATCATCAGCGTAGTTAGAATATGGATAATCAAAGTACACGGTATCGAAAGCACCAGTGATAGGATCTCCGCTTACGCCGTACACCGCATCGTAAGACTCATCATTTATTACTCCGCTTACGCCAAGGTACTCATTGACAAATACATTGTCTATAGCACCATTATATCCACCAGATATGTCCCATAGAATATCTTGTCCGGTAAGGTAAAGCCTGCCTCCATTGTCCAGATATTCCATCAAGCTTTCTTGGTCATCAGGAGTAATCGTGTTTTGATACGCATATCCTGTGTCCCATATTACCACGGCGTAATCTACTAAGTCACTATATGAAGGCGCATATCCTATCTGATACACATCCCACTCATACACATCATACTTACTAGTAAGCCCTGAATCAATTAGAGCCTGCTCTATATACTGACTATAACCACTACCCTCGTCATCAGCCACAAATAGTATCTTAGTGCTCTGAGTAGTTGAGGCATGAGGAGTCGCACTTACCTCATTGCTCTGAGCGCTCTCTCCTGCAGAATTTACCGCAGTGACATAGTAATAATAAGTCTCTCCATTTGCCACATCGGTATCCTTGTAACTATACGTAGTGCCAGATACGTGAGTAATATAGCTCTCTGCTCCAGAGCTTGTGCCTCTGTATATCTTGTATTCGGTTATGCTCGCGCCTCCATTGCTACTCGGAGCGCTCCACTCTAATACCACGTATCCGTCTCCTGCACTTGCTTGCAAATTCAGTGGTGCACCAGGTGCAGTTGGATTATTACCACCGCTAGTGCCATTGCCGCTAGTGCCATTGCCGCTAGTGCCATTGCCGCCGGTGCTGTTTCCACCACTACCACCGGAGCCATTACCTCCACTGCCGGAGCCACCGCTACCACCAGAGCCGCCGGAGCCACCGCTACCACCAGAGCCGCCATTTACAGTCAGGGAAAGGGATAGCGTGCTGGTCAAATTGCCCCAGTGCCCAGAGGTATGATTATAGGTATAGGCGGTAACTACCAAGTTATATGTGCCTCCCGGAGTGTTGCTACTCGTTACTATGCTCAGCGTAAATCCTGCACTTGCTCCGTTTCCTGCTGGCTTCACATAACTGCTGGATACACTATAACTAGCTCCCGAGGGCAAACCACTTACCTCAAAGTGTCCCACTTCCGTGGTCCAATCGTATGGGAACTTCACATTGATATAATAGCCAGCCGTATCTCCCGCGTTGACTGTCTTGCTACTCTCGCTTGCACTCATCTTAAAGCTTATATCGTGCACAAATTCCCACGCATTTATCACACCCCAGCCAGTTGCCTGGTCCCAGCCAGTGCCCGCAGAGCCTGCACTGCCAGTAGAGCCCTGCGTTACATCATAAAACGGAGCGCTGTTGCTGTACTTTCCGTTGTGATAGAAATCATATCCTAGCTTGTATATTGTGGGGTCCAGAAATCCGAATCCATGGTCTGATATTCCGTATTTCACACCCACATAAGCAGCCATCTCTGCAATCATTCCTGCAGTCACAGGGCAAGCAACCGATGTTCCTGCTACTGCACCCCACTTTGTATTGCCTTGTCCATCGCTTATATAAATCAGAGTATGATTACCCATTGCGCTTATATCAGCTGTTACTCTCCCGCTGTATGTCCCTATGTAATTTTTCTGCCATTCTGGCTCACCGTAAGCGCTGCTTATTCCACTCTGCGTACCCCAGTGGTTTCCACGAGAGTTCGTGCTGCTTGAATCGTACCATACTATCTCATTGCTTCTTGGATTTGCCAGATTTGTGTTATAGCCCATGGTTGCAGCATCTGTTAGTGAGGTCAAATCTTGGCCATTTGGATACGGAGTAGTACCTGCTACAGCAACAACACCGAAAGTATCCTGAGCATCAGTTGATGGATAACTTGGAGAAGTTGTATCACCATCATCTCCGCTAGATGCTAGCACTGTAACTCCCATGGCATTTAGCGCCTTTATATCGTTATCAGTAGTTACAGAACCCTGTGCATCTCCACCGCCCCAAGAGTTGCTTACTGCCACAAGCCTTGGGCTAGTAGTTTGCGCAAGCGTGTTAAGAATATAGTTGTACTCGTTATCTGGGAAATTGTTCTCACTGGGACTGCCCTGACTGCCGCCAGGCCCATAAACACAGTAAGAATCTACTCCCGGCGCAACAGTTCCAATCATCTCTAAGTCTAGCTCATTCTCACCAGAAACTTGGCCATCTGTATCTGACCCAGGAGGTGTCGTTCCACTCATTCCATGGGAATGCACTGTGGACATTACACCCAAATCTTGAATCCATTTCGGTATCACATGCTTGTAATAGTATGTTACTGCATCTGGGTCATACGGTGCTGAATTTGCACCTTCCCAGAGCACTGTGGCAACGCGCAAGCCCGTGGCAAATATGTGCTTGCTGCTCGCCGCTCCATTTGCCGAGTCGTTGTATAATTCATATACATGATACATCCTCGCCACATCTGCTCCACTTAAATAATCCGTACCGCTGCTAGCATGGAAATAATTTAAGTGGAACTGTGATGCATTATCCAAACCACTTATTCCGTATATGTACGGCGCAAACTTCGCTGGGAGCTTTGGCGCACTCATCGCTGCAAAATACTCGCTCTTTAATCCTTTCACATTTGCCCTGTACTCTCCAAAGTCCACGCCAAACAACTTGCTTATCTTCCCTATGTTATCATGTATCGTTATTGCATTTCTCAGCTTGTAGGTGTACGCTACATGCACCCCATTATTCGTAAGCCAGCTTACTAGCTCATTGTACACCTGCTCAGATGGCGCAAAATTGTTCTTGAAATCATCGTAACTTAAATAATGATGGTACATCGGTGAACGCTCATTGTTCACATCTCCCAAAAACTTGTTGAGCTCGTCCTCATGGCTCCACTTTA
>JALULR010000247.1 GCA_027056155.1 DHVE2 group archaeon | reverse complement strand
GTATATATCTACTAGAGTTGCTGATTCTTCATTGAGCGCACAGTTTCCTTGGATAAAAGATATTTTTGCGCAACCTAAAAAGAAAGCCACCGGCATAATAAGAACCCATTTAAATCGCTTAGAAGGCTTAATCGAGGAAGGTTTTGTAAAAGAAAATGTGAAGTTTGAAGGTGATGAGGCAATTTTAGAGGTGGGCGAGCTACTTCCCGAGCTAGAGCAAGTATACCAATTTGTAAGCGAGCACCCACATTCACTGGTGTGCATCGACTCCATCGATGGATTAAGTGAGAAATACGGAATTCCTGCAGAGAAAATACTGTTTACCATTCAAAAGGATATTGTAGAGGCCAATCAAGCAAGCGTGCTGTTTGTGTTAGAGGAAACTAGTACAATGAACATAGATTATCTGGCGGACGGCGTGGTGATGCTCTCACACGAGCCGCAAGACAGGTTCTGGAAGAGAGTTATGCTAATCAAAAAGTTAAGAGGCGCCGCGATTGAAAAGCCAAGGTATCTCTATACATTATATGATGGCAGATTTAGGGCATTGAAATATCAGCCATTTTCATTGGACACTCGTACCCCTAGCATGGAAAAAATGACAGCGCTTACAAAGAGCTACTCACAGTATAGATGCCTAAATATAAGAATCTCTGACGATTTTCCAAAAGAGCTTGTAGAGAGCTTAATACTCGCCATATCTAAAGAGACTAAAAATAAGGTACTCGTTGTTCCTCCACTTTTCTATCCAGGCGATGTTCTTGAAGAGCACGCAAGCAAGTATAGCATAAGCGAGCTAAATGTAGTGGGCTTTGGCAATGATAAGCGGGAGTTATATCTAGAAGGCAAAGATATGCTCGTAGAGCTATCTCCAGATGTTGTAGAGTATCATTCTGGAAAAGATTCCACGGTAATAGTCGGCGTGGATTCCATGATGCACATGTATGGTGATGTGAAGGACTTTCCATCTTTAATTAAAAATATGAAGCAAATTGCTCGCATTATACTTTTGACGCCAGAAGAATATAAGATAGGTGGAGGAGTAGATTACACGATACAAATGTTGATGATTGAGGACATTCCCGTAGTAATTGGCGACGTTGCATACGGTATAGTAAACACAGGCACTTATGACATGCTAGAGTTTGTGCCTTTGCTGTAGGGGTGATGCACATCGACAAAGAAACAGCGTGGGCCATACTTCAACATATCTCTGACCAATACTCAATTCGCATACTTAGAGCCACGTTACACCGCCCATTAGATGCCATCACGCTGAGCACACAGTTAGGCATACCCATTGCCGTTTGTTATAGACGTATTAGAGAGCTAGAGAAGCTA
>JALULR010000246.1 GCA_027056155.1 DHVE2 group archaeon | reverse complement strand
ACCAGCACGTAATAAGCATTTTTAATATTTTAAATTTGTGAAATTCCACGCTATCCTTTGAAAAATATCAGTATGTCGCCCTTGTTAAGCAGCGTTTTGGGACTGGGATTTTTAATTAGTTTGTTTCCCCTTTTTATGGCTATAACCGTGCCAACACGCTCGCGAATGTCCGTGTCCCTAAGTCTGCGGCCCACATAGAGCCTAGGGAGGGTTATTGCATACAGATTCAACTCTTCCGAAAACATAACCATGTTAATAAGCTCTGCAGCCTTGGGATTTAACAGCGAGTTTAGTATCTCACGCCCAATTATCTCGCTCTCTAAAAGCACATTATTCGCTCCTGCCCGATACGCTTTTTCCACATTTTCATGCTTCTTCAAGATTACGCCCACATTTATGAACGGATTCAAGTTTTTTGCCAATAGTGTGATATATATATTACGAGTATCATCGCCTGTGGCAGCTATAAGTATATCTTCATTCTCTATGCCTGCCTTTTTCAAAGTATCTGGGTCTTCAGGGTTGCCCCATATAAAGTTCTCGCGCTCTTCATCAAAGCTATGGTCTATAAACTTCGCATCTAGATTCTTAGTGATATCATTATAACCGCACACTATCATGAGGCACCACCCTCATTGGGCACATAGATTATAGTATCTCCGCTCTTGAGCGTAAACCCAGGACCCGGGTCAGGGATTACACGCCCGCTACGATGCACCGCTAGTATAGTACCGTATTTCTCCCTGAATTTTAGGTCTGCTATCTTCTTTCCAGCCATGGCTCCCTTTACCTTTTTCTCGCCCATTGGCAGCCGTTTTGCGGATGCAAATATGTCGTACTTAAAATCTCCAGAAGCCCATAGTTTTATCGTGCCTCCAAGTAGCTGGTCTTTGGAAACCACAGAATCTGCCCCGGAATTTTTCAGTATTTCCACGCTATGCTCGTTTTCGGCAAGGGTAATTATATTCAAATCTTCGTTTAAACCTCTAGCGGTAAGAGCAATTATGGCATTTTGACGGTCGTCCATAAGCGCTATTAATGACGATGCGCGAGATAAGTTAGCTTTTTTAAGAGCCTCAATCTCTGTGCATACCCCCTCTATATGCGGCAAATTGTCCGGCGGATTTTTGTCAATGACCACAAAAGGAATTTTTAGCAAGCTGAGCTTGGTCGTTATGTAGCGTGAAAGCTCATTGTATCCGCAGATTATGATATGCTCATCTTTGGGCAAGGGCTTTCTCCAGCCTTTTTCCGCTCTCTTTATTTTCAGCTCTAACCACGGACCCACGACGGTCTGTATGCCTCCAAAAATAACACCCAGCCCGATGGTCAAATACGCTATATGAAACCACTTGCCTACCTCGCTCGTAAGCGTAGTGCCGGGTGGATAGTATCCCAAAGTAGAAATTGTGGCTATACTAAAATATATGGCATCTGTAAGTGTAGCTGTATGGTGTTCTATATATATGCGTATGCCAAGATAACCCATAGCGCCAAATAAGATATACGCAACCACCATAAGCACGAAAAGTATGATTCTGTTCTTTAATGTGAATGCCATCAGCTCGTTATATAAATCAAGGATTTAGAGTTTTCTTTTTAAGCAAATGCTCCATTCCAACCTTGCTCAGGTGTGCCTTGGCACCATCTATGTCTCCTTTCATCATAAGCGCATACCCAAGATTAAATTCCGCTTCGACAAAATCCTGATTAAATACGATTGCTCTCTTAAATTGCGCTATTGCATTATCGTAATCTCCTCTCTCAAAAAACACCAAGCCGCGAGCGTTTGCAAGATACTCATCTTCTTCTAATTCATCGTTAAAAAGCTCATCTTCCTTCCCTATCTCGAAGAGTATTTGACCGTAACCGCGAGGTTGCTCTTCCACTTCCTCACGCTTGGGATTTTTCAGCTCTTCGATAATCTTGCGTCTCAGAGATTTTAGCTCATCTACGCTTAGCGCATCTAAATTCTCAGGCAAGTCCGTAGAGCTTATCTCCGCTAGCTCAGTTATGTCTTGCATAATATCCCTGCGAATGCCCACTGCACCGCCGGTTAGCGCAGCAACCATGCCCTTTAGCCCATTGTTGTAATCCCTGTTACTTTCTTCGTGGGACCCATTTGCTTTATAGGTGCTAGATTCTTTAATGCGGGATAACGCCTGAGAGCGTAGCTCTTTAATCTCAGGAATGCTCATATTTTGAAGATTTTCAGGTATGTCCATATTGGCATCTTTCAAAAGCTCTTTAGTGTCTTCTATCAAAAATGCACGGAGCCGATCTAGATGCTTTCTTTCAATCTTAGCACTTAGTTCGAGAAGAGATTCGATTGCTTCAGAGAACTCTCCTTTTTCAATGATATCCCGGGCATTGGCCAAATTTGCATCAATGTCCGAGTCTAATACATTGTTCTTTACTAAATCCGCCCGAATCTTTTCCAGAGCCTCAAGTAGATTTGCACGGGTACGCTCTACCTCACCCTGACGCCGTATTTTTCTAATAAGCTCGCTGCGAAGCGTGCTAAGTTTATCGAGAGACATGGAATCTAAATCCTCAGGAATCCGCTCGTTGCTTTCTGAAGCGATATCCAATATATCCGCAATTAACGCATTTTTCATTGCTTGCTCATCTGCGTATTTCTGAAGCATGCTCTTTGCCACAAGGAGCCGCTCTTTTGCTTCTTCAAAATCTCCCGCATCTGCCAGCTCTCGAGCCTCTTTCAACACCTGCTGTATCTCGCGCATATTTTCGGGGATTACAGCGAGTATGTCCTCGATTCCGCTTTTAATATCCTTCCCTATATCCTTGGTTTTGCCGCCGTATATTCTCTTAAGTATTTCTCTTGCCTCGATATTGCCCGGATTTATAGAAAGCGCTTTTTTTGCCATCTCTTCAGCCTTGTTGGGCATCTGCCGCTTCTGATATACTTTAGCTAAAAGCAGATAGCCAGATTCGCTCTCTTCCTTTTTAAGATACTCATACGCTTCATTTTCTGCCTCTTCGTAGCGGTGCATCTCGTAGAAAAGAATTGCCTTGTTTAAATGCGCTTTTGCAAAATCTGGGTCATATTTCAGAGCTGCATTGTAGCTTCTCATCGCATCATCGTACTTGCCCTTATACTTTAGCACAATGCCACGGTTGTTCCATACTTCTGGCAGGTTCTGATTGATCTTCAGAGCGTTATCATAACACAACAGCGCCTCGTCCAGTTTATCCTCTTCAAAGAGCACATTGCCACGATTAAGCCAGCAGCCATGGTTTCTAGAGTTGAACCTGACACACTGCGCATAAGCTTCTTCCGCTTCTTCACTACGGCCCATATTTTCCAGCACTGTGCCCAGAATGAACCACGCTTCGTCGTCTTGTACATTCTCCACAAGCACTTTCTTGAGAAGCTCTATAGCCTCGTCATACTTGCCCATGTTCCCCAAGATTCTAGCTTTAATCTTAAATCCGCGAAGTGTAGGCTTTATGGCAAGGGCATTATTCACATGCTCCAGTGCTTTTTCGTAGTTTTTGCTACTCATAAACTCTTCAGCCCAGCCGAGCTCCTCATCGAGCTTGCCCACACTCGGCAAATAACTGCCCTTGGGCTTCTTATCCTCAAGTATACCAAACTCCAAAATCAAGCGCTCTAGGTCTGCACCGTCCATCAGTGTGATGTCCATGTTCGTAGGTATCTTATTTCTAGCACTCTGATCAATTGTGCCCGTAGTGATTACCATCCAGCGAATCTGCATGGTCTCAAAATCCACAAGCTCCTCCAAGTCCTCACCGTAGAGAATGTCTTTGCGAATGAATATTATTATGTACCTTATATCGCCGCCGGGCACCGGCATAGTAGCGTCAATTACCACCTCCCGCTCCCTATATACGCCGGTTCTTGCTAAAAAACCCATCTCCTTAACAAGGCGATTGCAAACTTTATAAAATTCGTCCATGGGCATGGATTTTAGTCGCTCGAGGATATTCATTCAATCACCTTCGCTTCAACCTCTGCAATTTTGCGATCAACATCAAACCCTGCCTCTTTCATCTTCTTTAAAGTTTCTAAAGCGCGGTTATACATGCCTCGCTCCATCAATATGGATAGAAGAGCATCATATGCCTCTTTGTACCTCGGCGATTTTCTTATTGCAGTTTGCAGGGATTGCATGGCTCCACCCCATTTGCCCATGTTTTTAAGGCATAACCCACGCATGTACCATGCCCGAGAATTATCTTTATCCAGCTGCAGTACACGAAGATACGCACGCTCGGCATCTTCATAGTTGCCAGATGCGTAAATTGCATCAGCCATACTGCTCCAAAACTCTACATCCTCCTCATTCTCTTTTAGATACTCATTGTATATCTCCATAGCCCTGCCCCATTTACCGTTTGCTACCAAAACTTTGCCGTACAGCAAGGCGTAATCCCTGTGCTCCTGCCAGATTCCATCTAGTATAGTTTCAGATTCCTCAGCGGCGCCGGCTTCAAAATAAGCTTGAGCAAGCAGGTACTTTGCCTCATTGTTATCCGAGCGCGATGCAAACTCCCGTGCAAGATTAAGAAAATAGTTATCGCCTAGCTCAAGGTTATCGAGTATAAACGAAAATTTACGGTGAAATTGCAGAGCAAATTTAGAGAGCATAAGATAATCATCGCTTGCAAGCTCCTCCCCTCCTAGAGCCTTCTTAGCCAAGGTATTTAATCGCTCTAAGTCACCATGAAACAAAATATCGGGCTCATCACCCAACTCACTCCTTTCATCGCTAACTACCAGTCCTTTATTAAGTATAAACGGAAAATCCATGGCTATGCTCTTTGCGCATACCTCGCATACGGGCTTTGAGGACTCCCTCCCGCATATTATACATTTCACATACTCTAAAAAGGTGATTTAAGATAAATATTTTCCCATTGCATGAATAAGTTACATACTCTTGAAATATTTAAACACATCCCCCGGCAGTGCTCTGTGGCATAATGGGAGAGAAAACATGAAATATAAGAATGAGATTATGAAAAATGTGTTCAGCTGGAGCGAGAACAATGAGAAGCTGGTAAAGCGAGGAGAAATACTGTTCGATTTGAATTTTGTAAATACGATGGAAGAGGAGCTAAAAGAGATGAACAAAGGAAAGAAAGGCAGGCCGTATAAGTTTCCGAACTCACTTTTTAGATTTTTAGCGAAGCTCTATCCATTATTTCAAAATTACCGGCTCTTAGAGGGTCTGTGCAGGAAACTAAATAAAGTGATACCAAAATTTCTTGCCCAGAGCACACTACAATAGAAAGGAGAATAGAAAGGAAATTTGAAGAAATGGAGATAAAAGAAGATGTGCGCATAGTAGACTCCAGCGGGTTTCAAATGGGTAGGAGTACAGAGTACATAGAGTAAAAGAGTAAGATGAGGAGAAGAAAGAAATGGGTAAAGTTGCATGTAATGACAGATGGAGAGAGGATGGTAGATGTGAAAATAACGCCAAATAATGTGGGAGACTCACCGGTGTTCAGAAAAATGTTTGAGCGAGTGAGAAAAAAAGCGGGTAATGAAAAATTGACAGTAATAGGAGATACAGCGTATGGCGCGAGGGAGAATTTTAATAGGGTGACAGAGAGCGGGCACAAGCCACTTTTCAAAGTGCGCAGCAATTCTTCTACTCTTTCTCGCGCAGCGCCAGCGAGGAGAAGAAGAGTAAGAAGAAGAGAAAAGAGAACTAGAGTAAGGGAGCTGGCTACACTAAAAGATGGCGGGTGGACGCGGTGTTTTCTACCATTAAGCGAATGTTCAGCGAAAAGCTCTCTTCTCGCAAGCCAGAGTAGGTGGTTAGAGAGCTCTTTATCAT
>JALULR010000245.1 GCA_027056155.1 DHVE2 group archaeon | reverse complement strand
GCTATTTATTAATTCTAAATTTCTCATAATATTTATAAAATCGTTGTACAGCAAGAGATATTCGATGCAATCTAAAACAACAACTTTTTTATCGCCACGCTCTAAAAATTTAATTATGTTGTCGGTTATGATTGTTAAGTTGTGCGGCTTAATTCTATTTTTGCCCACTATATCGGTTACCCAAACTACCTTTACATTTTCAATATTTTCCAAAAACATAGGATTTTCACGCAACACTACAAAAATCTCTATGCCCTCGCTTAGCTCGGGAATGAGCGAAAAGATATCTTCTCTCTGTTCAATGGACGCTATGTAAGTATTGCCCCAGGTGAAATTATAACCATAGATTATGTTTTTGAATATTTTATCCTTGCTCAAAAGCTCTTTCATCTGCTCTTTATTTTTTCGTAGTATCTTCATCAAGCTGCCTCTAAACTGAGAAATCGTATCTGTAAAGATGTAATCTACGTTCCATTCATCAAAATTTATTGCTATATCCCTATCTATTGACTTTATAAGTGGTATAATAAAAGCATGAGTTGAAAGCTCTTTGTAACTGTTTATCTTCTCTTTTGTAAACTCTATTAACACAATGTATGGCTTGCTCTTTTTTACAAGGGTTATGGACTCTGCCATGCCCGTGTATTCGTAACACTCAAACTCAAACTCCATCTCACGCAGGTAATTTCCAATAACGCTTCGAAGCTGTGCGTTAGAATGAATGCACAGTATATCCATATACACTCAATTATTTACAACGTATTTAACTTTTGCCGGATAATAATCAATGTTAATAACTTCATAACTGGTCCGGAGAAGTTGAGTTTACAACTACAAAAATTAGAAGAGTGTGTTATCTCGCTGCGTTTCTGCGCCGAATTGCAAATAATGATACTAAGAGAATAAGTGCAACCCATATTGCAGCAGAGAACTCGGGCACCTCGCCCACGGGAGTCGCGCTCACTTCGTTGCTTTTTTCACTTTCCCCGGCGGAGTTAACGGCGGTGACGTAGTAGGTATAAGTAATACCATTGCTAACATTAGTGTCATTGTACCAGAGCTGCGTTGCAGGTACAGTGGCAATAAGCGTGCCGTTGCGGTATATTCTGAAAGATACTATTTCACTTGAGCCATTGCCAACAGGCATATTCCATGTGAGATTCACAAATCCATTACCAGTATTTGTGCATAGATTAAGAGGTGGCGCGGGCACGCTCACACTTTTTGGGCGGGAATCGGCAGAGTTTGCAGAGCCATCTATTTTGTATGGGTTATCCACCGTTCCATTGTGATTGCTATCCGGCGAGGTCCAATCGTACCAGAAGTTGCCCTCAGTGGTGTTCCATAGATTACCGGTACCATCATCGTACGCCTGCACATGCGATGCATCGTAGGAATCCGTGGAGCCGTGGTTGTAATAGAAAGAATTGCCGTAGATTGTCGTGTTCACAGCGCCGTAGCCATACGCACCCATGTATAGTCCGTAATCTCCGCACCCCGATATTATATTCGCCGTGATGAGATTTCCTTCGCTGGCAACGGCTCCGTCCACCGCTATACCATTTCTAGATACGTTATATATCTGATTCCTCGCTATGACATTGTAAGAGGAGCTCCACACCCAAATTCCGTCGTAATCTCCTTCAGAAATGATGTTCCAGCGTATGTAATTGCTATCGCTGAAGGTCATGTAGATGCTGCGATAAGATTCCGTGTTCCTAAGTTTGTTTCTCTCAATGGCCCCGCTATCGAAGGACTGAATGAGCATATGTCCGCCATTAAGTGTGTTGTTGGTGATACGCACATATTTAACTGAATTTGCAACGATGTTGCCGTGGCTCAAAGTTGAATTCACTACATATATGTACTGAGAATTTAGCACGAGTATGTCGGAGCCGTAGCCATCTAGATTTGCGTTTTCTACATTTAAATACGTGGAGTTAGCAATTATCACCTCTCCCGGGGTTCTTGGCACTGAGATACTGTGGCCGTCGATGTTTGCATAATAATAAACTGGGCGCCCGTTTACGGTGTTCTCGATGATTGTGTGCGTGCTAGCGTAAGTGGCGTTGCCGTAGATGTATATGCCACCATTCTCCATGGTGTTGTTTCTCATTGTAACGTTGGTTGTAGAGTAAATAACCACAGAGTAATGCTCGGCTCCCGCAATGATTTTGTTATTTTCCACAATTATATCTCCTTCTCCAGTCGCCATGTAAATCGCAATACCTCTGCGTACATTATCTAGAGTACTTCCTGATATCGTTGCATTTTTCAAGTTAAAGAGAATTATACCTGCACCCACGTTGTAAATTGAAGCTTCGTTTTTGGTAAAGTTATAGATGTAGCAATTTCTAACAGTGAAATATTTAGTTGTGTTTCCCACATATATACCCGTGCTCTTTCCCGCGCCGTTTATGGAGTAACCTGAAATTATATAGGGGTCCCAAGCTGTTCCAGAGCCTTTTAGCCCTTCGTTTGTGATAAATGAATCTAGTTCAGCATCGCCGTTTATTCTTATGGTATCATGCTCTGTATAATTATTACCCAGTGGCACGGCAATTCTTTCTATGGTGCCCTTGCTCTCCCAGCCCTTGGTATTTGTTGCCAAGATATAATATGAATAATACTGGCCATTTAGTACAGTGGTATCGTTATAGTAATTGTTCCAGTGAGATAAGGTGGCGATTAGCACGTTGTCTCTGTAAATTTTATATCCATCTGGTGAGTAACCCCATGCTACTGGCTCTTTCCATGTCAAATTCACATAGCTGTTTCCCCCTGAAACTCTGAAATCGCATGGTATTCCGGGATTGGAGTTTTTCAATGCACGCGAGTCATTAACATTTGCGGAGCCGTCTATAAGATATGGCCAGTCTACATAATTGTCATTGTTATGGTCATTAGTGTAGTTATTAAGAGCCCAATCTAGCCAGTAATTACCCACAGAAGTGTTCCAATTGTTGCCATAATCATCTCTTGCTTGCACGGTCGAACTGCTAAATGTAAGTGAAGAGCCATGATTGTATGAGAGTATATTTGCAGAAATATTATTGCCTTCTCCTTTCTTTACATATATGCCATAATATGATGAATTACAAATGGTATTTGCAAATATATTGTTGTAAGAGGAGCTTAGTATTCCACCTACCTGAATACCCATATGATTGCGCGCAACTAAATTATACCTAATTTGGTTGTCATTTCCAGCGTCCATATATATCCCAGCGCCCACGTAGCCCGAGCGTATATCATGCACGTAATTTCTCTCCACTGTATTTCCACTTGAGCGTATATTTATACCCGCTCCGCTGCCACCCAAAATCTGCGATATATCATTATTTGATATTATTGATTTGCCGCCTTGGAAGAGCGTGATTCCACTGTCACTCGTGCGATATATCACACTGTACTCTACTACGAGGTTATAGGTATTATATTCATAGATGCCCGCATCTTTCATGTTTTTGATACTAACATTGCTCACATATATGTGGGAAGAGTGAAACAACTGGATTCCTGATGTTCCGTTTTCTAGTGATAATGCGTTTATTCTGAGATATTTTACCGAGCTTGCTATGACTTCCCCTGCGTCTGCGGGCACAGTCACGTTATTCATTGTACCTTTGTAGAAATAGATACTCTTGCCATTTACTGTATTATTTGCAGGTATATCCAAGCTCCCTAGCTCTGTGGCAGTACCCATGAGGGTGATGCTCTCGCCAAACATGGTGTTTTCATAAACCCCTGCGTTGCTAGTAGATGCAAAGCTAATAGCCGCATAAGAGTCCATAGAAAAATAATTTCTTGCAATTATCAAATCACTGGAATGGTCTCCGTATATACCATACTTGTTTCCTTCAAAGCTGATGTTTTCAATATGTACATTACTCGCGCGATACAGCTTTATCCCTGCGCCATCTCGCCAGTAATACGGCGCGCTGTAATCCGCTTTGGAGTTGTATATATGGCTATCTCTTATCACTACGTATTTAGTGGTATTTCCGAGGTAGATACCTACGCTATGCCCCGTAGCGTCTATATTGTAATTTTCTATAATGTATGGTTCTGCCGCCGTACCATGACCGCTCCAATTTTCGCTTGTGGCTTCTTGTAATAGCTGTGTATCATTGTTTATAATTATTACTCCATGAGTTTGTGGGGTCATACTCTTATCATTGTTCATAATTTCGGAGTTGCTCGGGTTGCTTGCTGTGCTAAGCGTGCTGAGCAAACTCAACACAACTATTATATATACAAACAATATGATTTTTTTCATTTAATTCACCTTCATTTAACATGTTTATAAGAGAAAAAGTTACATATAAATTTTACTGTGAAAAACTTAATACATATGTGCCTAAAAGAGATATGACGATAACCTTAAATGTGTTTTTATCTTTCACTGTGCTGATGCCTTATGTTTGAAATACTTGATAAAAAGGAGCTCGCACCACATATAAAGTGGATTCGGGTGAAAGCGCCTCTAGTGGCAAGGACAGCAAAGCCGGGACAGTTCATTGTGTTCAGATTGCACGAAAAAGGTGAAAGAGTACCTCTCACGCTTTTTAAGTGGAGCAAAGAAGAGGGATACATAGAGCTTGTTTTCCAAGAGGTGGGTAAAACCACAACCGAGCTCGGCACTTACAAAGTCGGTGATAAAATCATGGATATTGTTGGTCCACTGGGTCGTCCCACAGAAATAAAAAAAGTGGGAAATGTGGTAGTAGTTAGCGGTGGCGTAGGTGCGCCAATTGGCTATGCGGTAGCCCGCGCATTCAAAGAGGCGGGAAACAAACTTACGATGATTGCGGGATTTAGGAGCAAGGATTTTGTAATTTTAGAAGATGATTTTAAAGAGATTAGCGACGAGCTATTAATTACCACTGACGATGGTAGTTATGTGCGCAAGGGATTCACCACTGATGTGCTCAAAGAGTACATCAACGCGGGAAACAAGGTAGATGAAGTATTTACAGTAGGCCCGGTAATCATGATGAAGCTGATATCGGATATCACGAAAGAGCATGGAATCAAGACCCTTGCTAGCTTGAATCCTATAATGGTCGATGGAACGGGAATGTGCGGTGCTTGCCGTGTCACCGTGGGCGGTGAGATAAAGTTTGCGTGCGTTGATGGCCCGGATTTTGATGCGCATTTAGTGAATTTTGACGAACTAATGGCACGGCTTGTAGAGTATAAAGAGGAGGAAAAGCTCGCTATGGAGAGATACACAAAAGGAGGTGCCTAAAATGGCAAAGCAAATCAAGAAAGAGAGAATTAATGTGCCAGAGCAGGACCCTAAGGCAAGAATTCACAACTTCAACGAGGTGTCGCTTGGTTATACGTGGGAGCTTGCGCTTGAAGAGGCGTCAAGATGTCTTCAATGCCCGTATAATTTCGCACCTTGCATAAAAGGGTGCCCTGTAAATGTTAATATTCCCGGATTTATAAAGAAGCTTAAAGAGAAAGACATTAAAGGTGCACTTGAGGTTATACATGCGACAAACGGACTTCCCGGTATTACTGGTCGTGTGTGCCCGCAGGAAGAGCAGTGCGAGATGAACTGTGTTATGGGCAAGCTTGGCGACAAAATCAATATTGGTAAGCTAGAAAGATTTGTGGCAGACGAGGCAAGGAAGCAAGGCATACTTCCCGAGGTGAAAATTGCCGAAAAGAAGGGAAAGAAGGTTGCCATAGTTGGCTCCGGACCTTCTGGGCTCACAGCCGCCTCTGACCTAGCCAAGATGGGATACGATGTGACTATGTACGAGGCGCTTCACGAGGGTGGTGGAGTGCTTATTTACGGCATACCTGAGTTTAGATTGCCAAAGGACATTGTGCGCTATGAGCTTAAGTTCTTAGAAATGCTCGGCGTGAAGATAGAGAAAAATGT
>JALULR010000244.1 GCA_027056155.1 DHVE2 group archaeon | reverse complement strand
CGGGGTTCTAGAATTTTCGCGTAATATTTCAATAATTCGCTTATCTTTATCGTCCATTATAATTAGGAAAGGTAACATCATTAATAAAGTTTTTCGTAAGAGTTGATTTCTAATTTCGAACTAAAAATTTATATACTTCGAACCTATTACCCATGTTGATGACAAATATAAAGTTTGGATTGCACAAAATAAATTACGGAATGTACATTGTGACTTCGGTAAGTGAGGGAAAATTCAACGGGCAAATTGCAAATACGGTCTTTCAACTCACTCCCAAGCCAGTGACAGTAGCAACAAGCATAAACAAAGAAAATCTCACACATGAATATATTGAGAAAAGCGGGCTCTTCGCAGCGTCTGTGCTATCTCAGGATATGCCATTTAAGCTAATAGGGCTCTTTGGTTTTCGCTCTGGAAGAGATGTTGATAAACTATCGGAAGTAAATTACAAAGTTGGAACCACAGGGGTGCCCATAGTGTTAGATTACTCTGTGGCATATCTCGAGGCTAAAGTAATAAAAAAAGTTGATATGGGTTCGCACACTTTGTTTATAGGCGAAGTGGTAGACGGAGACAAGATAAGTGATGGCATACCCATGACCTATGATTATTATCACAATGTAGTAAAGGGCAAAACTCCGAAAAAAGCGGCGACATTTACGGAGGGTTAAATATGTCGCTTCAAGAAATGCTCAAAAAGGCGATAATGCAAGAGCTGTATAGTCAAAGATTATACGAGCAGCTGATGAGCGAGGTGGAAAACCCCATATTTATGGACCGACTAGCATTCATTCTCGCGGAGGAAGAATGGCAAGAGGATATACTGAGAGCACTATACAAAGAACGGTTTGGAGAGCTTGAAAACATTGACATCGAGTATGAGGAAAAACAGCTTGGGCTCAGAGAGCTCATAGACTTTGCCATGGAAGAAGAAATTGAATCGCGGGAGCATTACATTGCATTATTTGAGCAAGTTGATGAAAAAGACATCGAGCTTAGGAAGCTATTCTACTACTTTGTGAGAATGGAGCTCACACATTATCAAATTCTCGAAGCGGAACAGGAATGCATAGAACGATTTCCTGATTCTGCTATGTACTGGTCGAAAGAAGTTGAAAAGGAGGTGAAAGAATGAAGTATAGATGCACAATTTGTGGATATATATACGACCCCGCTGTGGGTGACCCTGATAGCGAGGTCCCGGCTGGCACACCATTTGAGGACTTGCCAGAAGAATGGGTTTGCCCAGTATGCGGAGCATCAAAAGACCTTTTTGAGCCTGTGGAGGACTAAAAATGATAAGAAAAATAGCAGATAGAGTGTACAATGTGGGCGCGATAGACTGGGAACGCACACTGTTTGATGAGATAGTATCTTTGCCTCAAGGCACAAGTTACAACGCGTATTTAGTGCAAGGCACCGAAAAAACGGCGCTCATCGATACGGTTGAGCCCGAAAAGTACGAGCAGCTCATTACCAATCTTGAAGAGCTAAAAGTCGAGAACATAGATTACATTATATCGAATCACGCAGAGCAAGACCACTCTGGCTCGATTCCAATGCTACTTAAGCGCTATCCCAATGCAAAGGTAATAACCAATGCAAAGTGCAAGGGTTTTGAGAAAGACCTGCTGCACCTTGACGACGATGTTTTTATAACGATTAAAGAAGGAGATACCCTCGAGCTAGGCGACAAAACACTCAGATTCATAATGACTCCGTGGGTACACTGGCCTGAAACAATGACCACTTTTTTAGAAGAGGATAAAATTGCATTTACATGCGACTTCTTTGGCTCGCATGCTGCCACCACGCACCCATTTGCAGAGCAGTACGACCGAATATATCACGAAGCAAAGAGATACTACTCAGAAATAATGATGCCATTCAGGCAAATTATCGGTAGAAACATAAAGAAAATAGAAGCTCTCAAGCCAAAAATTATCGCTCCAAGTCACGGCCCCGCGTACAGCGAGCCTAAATTTATAATTGACGCGTACAAAGACTGGATTTCAGAGACCACAAAGAACGAGGTACTCTTACTGTACGTGTCAATGCACGGAAGCACCAAGATGATGGTTGATGCATTAGTAGATTCCCTCGGCAAGAGAGGCATAGATGTGAAAGTGAGAGACTTGATTACGGCTAATCTCGGCGAAATCGCCATGGATATGGTAGATGTAACTACAATCATTATTGCCACACCAACAATGCTTGCAGGCCCGCACCCGAGCGCTGTGTACGGCGCATACATAGCCAACGCTCTCAAACCAAAGGTGAAGTATGTGGGCATCATGGGCTCTTATGGCTGGGGCGGTAGAACTGTGGATATACTGAAATCGAACCTCGGTGCTTTGAAAGTGGAGCTTTTAGAGCCATTGCTAATCAAAGGCATGCCCAAGGAAGAAGATTATGCAAAAATAGACGAATTCGCGGGTAAAATAGAAGAAAAGCACAGGGGGGCGGGTGTGCTAAGATGACCTTAGCTCCGGATTTCTGCTTGCCCGACCACAGCGGCAAAGAGCACTGCCTTAGAGACTATGCGGGAAAGTGGGTAGTGCTTTATTTTTACCCCAAAGACAACACATCTGGGTGCACAAGAGAAGCAAAAGAATTCACAGAGATGAAAGAAGAATTTGAAAAGCTTGGAGCGGTTATAATAGGCGTGAGCAAAGACTCGCCAAAAAGCCACGCAAAGTTCATAGAAAAGCATAATCTAGGCATCTTGCTGCTAAGCGATGAAAACCATGAGGTAATAGAAAAATACGGTGCGTGGGGCAAGAAGAAAAACTACGGCCGTGAGTACTACGGCACGGTAAGAAGCACATTTTTAATAGACCCTGAGGGCAAAATTGTAAAAGAATGGAGAAAAGTACGCGTTGCAGGGCACGTGGAAAAAGTCCTCAATGCCCTAAAAGAGGAGGTGAACAATTATGGAACTTGAAAATTATAATTTAAACGTGCTGCTTTTAGCAGCGATAAGAAGTGAGATAGACAGCAAGAAAGTTTATGAAACCCTAGCAAATAGGGTTAAAAACTCAGTTTTGAAAGACCGACTTTTGTTTCTCGCAGAGGAGGAAGAGAAACATCGCGCATATCTTGAATCGCTATACAGACAAAGGTTCCCAAATTCTGAGCTCGATATACCTGATAAATCCCCGGTGCCGTTGCCAGAGGTAAATGCTTCCGAGGAGCGGTTGCTAAGCGAGATAATAGAAGACTCGATGAAAGCAGAGCTTGCAGCTGAGGAGTTTTACAAGAGTTTGTGCGACTTATTTCCGGATAGCAAAGAAGTGCAGAAGATGCTTACGATACTCGCAGAGATGGAGCACGGACACTATATTCTCTTGGAGAAAGAGCTTGAAAATTTAAAGAATTTTGAAGATTACGATACATACTGGCCCATGATGCACTCTGGGCCGTGATGGAGGTGGAAAAAATGAGAAAGATGGTTGAGAAAAGTTTGGAAGAAGCATTTGCGGGAGAGAGTATGGCGCACATGAAATACACCATATTCGCCGAGCTCGCAGAGAATGAAGGAAAGAAAAACATTGCACGGCTTTTCCGGGCGATAGCTTACGCGGAATTTGTGCACGCAAAAAACCATGCACGAAATCTGGGCTATATTAAAAGCACAGAGGAGAATTTAGGGGCAGCGATAGGAGGAGAGAGCTTTGAAGTTGAAGACATGTATCCTGCGTATCTCGAGCTAGCAAAGTACTTCGAAGAGAATGGAGCAGAGCGCTCGTTCCACTACGCTATAGAGGCAGAGAAAATTCACGCTGAACTATACAGCGAGGCAAAGAAAAAAGCCGAAAATAATGAAGATATAGAAGAGAAAGACATCTATATATGCCCAGTGTGCGGATACACGTACATGGGTGACGAGCCGCCTGAGAATTGTCCAGTTTGCGGCGCGCCAAAAGATAAATTTGAGAAATTTTAAAGAGGTGATAAAAATGATAGATAAAGAAATTGAAGAAGCGATTAACAAGCAGATAAACGAAGAGCTTTATTCATCGTACCTGTATCTTTCGATGTCAGCCTACTTTGAAAACATCGGGCTTAGAGGATTTGCCAACTGGATGTACGTGCAGTATCAGGAAGAGAAAGACCACGCGATGAAATTTTACAGGTATCTCATAGAGCGTGGAGGCAGAGTTAAGCTGTATCAGATAAAAGAGCCTCCTCACGAGTGGAACTCGCCATTGCACGCTTTTGAAGAGACGCTAAAACACGAAAAGCACATAACAGAGTGCATAAACGAGCTTGTGGACTTGTCTGAGAAGAAGAAAGACCGAGCTACATTCAATCTTCTGCAATGGTACGTTGATGAGCAGGTGGAAGAGGAGGCAAATGATGAAGAAATCATACAGGCATTAAAGATGATTGGTGACAACGGTCAAGGTATGCTCATGCTTGACCGCGAGCTTGCATCAAGAACTTACACTCCTCTCGTAAACGAGGAGAAATAAAGGAGGTGATTAAAAATGTTGAGTGAAACCATAAAAAGTGGAGATTGGAAGGGCGAAAAGCATGTACCGGTGATAGAGTACAAGAAAGATGGAAATGTGATAGAAGTAGAAGTGGCTGTGGGCAAAGAAGTAGCGCACCCTAACACACCAGAGCACCACATCGCTTGGATTGAACTGTACTTCAAGCCAGAGGACGGCGGATTTCCAATACTTGTGGGCAAGGCAGATTTTACAAACCACAGTGAGCCGCTCACCGAGCCAAAAGCAAAGTTCTACTTCAAGACCGAGAAAAAAGGCAAGCTTATGGCTCTGAGCTACTGCAACATACACGGGCTCTGGCAAAATGAAATAGATATGGAGTGAAATAGATGGAAGCATTTGCACTAGATAAGAAGAGCTATCAGATTGGCGGCATATTCTTGCTCATACTGGGCATAATAGGTATGATAATACCAGAGCTTGGCACGAGTCTAATACTCTACCTCATAGCAGCGCTTTTGATTCTAGGCGGCGTGGCATTTTTCGTTGCCGGATTCAAAGGTGGCTGGGCTAACATTGTAGCAGGGATAATTCTTTTAGCAGTGGGAATATTGATGTTTGTATATCCCTCAGAATCGCTTTCAGTGATGACCATAATTCTCGGAATCTGGTTCTCGCTAGTGGGCATAGTGGACATACTCATAGCATTCATGAGCAAGAGCAACAATGTAAACTGGTGGGCGCCGCTTATAACAGGCATACTTTCGTTTATTCTAGCAATACTGATATTTGCAGGCTGGCCTGAAAATTCAGAGTGGATAATCGGATTGTTTGTAGCCATAGAGCTGTTCCTCGAGGGCATAATGCTCCTCGTGATTAGCGCGTACGGAGAATAAAGGAGGTGAAAAATATGGTTGTAATAGGAGAAAAATTTCCGGAAGTGGAAGTGAATACAACGCATGGCCGAATGAAACTGCCCGAGCACTTTGCGGGCAAGTGGTTCGTGCTGTTCTCGCACCCTGCGGATTTTACGCCGGTGTGCACAACGGAGTTCTACGCTATGCAAAAAAGGCTCGCTAAATTCAAAGAGCTCGGCGTAGAGGTCATCGGGCTCAGCGTAGACCAAGTGTTCTCGCACTTGAAGTGGATTGAGTGGATAAAAGATAACCTCAACGAGGAAATCGAGTTTCCAGTGATTGCAGATGACCGCGGAGATCTCGCAGAAATGTTGGGCATGATACCCACGGGCTCAACGCAGACTGCCCGAGCAGTGTTCATGGTTGACCCGAAGGGCACAATAAGAGCGATAGTTTACTATCCAGCAGAAGTCGGCCGCGACTGGGACGAAATTCTGCGCGCCGTGAAGGCACTGCAGGTAAGCGACAAAAATGGTGTGGCACTGCCGCATAAGTGGCCCAACAACGAGCTAATCGGTGAGCGGGTTATCGTACC